>NZ_JBTMWV010000010.1:0-104772 GCF_054489345.1 Devosia sp. A369
ACGGTATAGATCCCCAACCCTCCTGCAAGCGTCGCAGAAGGAAGATAGGTGGCCGACTTTTACGCCGCCCGAAGCGGGACTATCCCGCCGCTACCGTGGACTAATTTTGCACCGCCGCTCTCAAATTCGACCGCGATCTCGTTGATGACGAAATCGGCAATGTTCACTAGCGAGTCATCGAGGATGCGCTGCGACACCGCCGGGTTGGCGTAGATCTCGCCTGCGGGGAATTCGAGCAGCGTGAGCTTGCTGGTATCGGTCTGAGGCCGCCCGGCAGTCTCGCCAACCCAACCCGACGTCGTGCCGCCCAGATTGAACGGGATCTGATAGGTGTTGGCCCGTGTGATTACGGTTCGCGCCAGGCGTCGGAAGGGCGACAGGTCGCGCTGGGCGTTCAGGATCTGGGCATCGAGCTGAGCCGGCGCCACGAACCCGCCATCCTCATCCACGCCAACCGTCATCGCAGCCTGAGGGCTGAGAGCCTGGAGTTTATCCATCGACCCCGACTTCACAAAGTCGCCGAGGGCGGTTTTGGCCGCAATGCCTGCCGCAGTGGACCCGGTATTATCGTTGGCGATCTGCGCCCCACCGACGAGCACGGCGGCCAGCTTGGTGTTGGTTTCGTCGAGCGCGGCATCGTAACGGGATTTGAAGCCCTCAAATGCGCGCCCCTGGTCTTCAACGGCTGCTGCGATAGTAGCGATATTGGTCATAGGTGGCCCTTTCAGAGCATGGCCGCATCAGTCAGCGGCACGCCAAGGCGGTGCGCGACGTTGCGGTAGATGGAGTTGATGTTGAGAACGAGCACGCTGGCCGAGGTGGCTCGGCGATGCGCGAAGATGTCGGCCAGCTCGGACTGACGGACAATTTGAGCCACTGGGGCGTCGGGGTACGCAACGAGCAAGGTGGCGCTGTCGGTGAATAGCTCGCCGGGCAACCGGCCTTCGTGGCCGATATCCGAGAACGAAAGCGCTAGCCTGCATGCGCGACCGGCAGCGATGCCAAGCCGGGCCAGCTCGGCGGCGATGCCGATCTGCATTGCTGTGTTGAATGAAATCTCGCGGGGGCTGGCTCGCCCGTCAGTGTCGCGATCTTCGGGGCGAACTGGGATAAGGCCGCGGTCAAACCAACTACGGACCAGGGAATCCGATGCGTCAGCCGCCCGCGCCACAGCCGTGAGGCCGAACGTTGGGGTCATTGTATTACTCCGTGCGCGTGGGCGCGCTGTTGTGGGGTTGGGGTAAAAATTCAGCGAGGCCCGCACACCGATTAAGGGCGCGGGCCTCGCGATCGACCGGCAGGGAACTGCCGGGATAACAAAAAGGCCCGCCGCAGGGGCGAGCCTTGATAGTTAGCCGCGTGGCGCTGGTGTGCGCTGCGGCCGGGGCAAGCCCCTCACTAAGTAAAGGTGGTCAGGCCGCTTCTGCGTGGCATCCGTCATAATCGGCGTAAACCTCGATCAGTGCCTCCAGCGCGATGCGCTGCAGTTCCGTGCCGACAGCACTGGCGTAGCGGCCGGAATGCCCGCGCCCCTCGCCAATGGATTCCGACGTCGAACCTGTGGCCGCCATTTCCAGCACAGCCCACAGTCCAGCCGGCAGGCCGCCTTTGATGAAGGCGAGGGTCTTTGCGGCGTAGATCGATTTGACGATGCTCTCTTCCGGCGAATGGAATGTGCGAGGCGCGGCCCTGGTCTTGATCTGGGCACCGTGGAAGACCTGCCGCGCAGATCTCGCTGCCCCGGGCGCCTTAGGCCAGGCGGCCCCATCATATCGCCCGTTCAACTCCGCTTCAACATCTTGGGGGTGCTCGGGCCTGGCTGAACCCTTTTCACCGCGATAGCGATCTTCTAGCTGGTATGCCTTCTCGCCATCCTTTTTGAAGGGGAGCACCTGCCCATCGGGGGCGCGGCGATATTCGAGGTCGCCGGACATATGGAGCGCAACGAGGTGGTCGCCGGTCACCTTCTCAACAATAAGGTCTGCGCCGAACCGGCGCGCCACATCCTCATCCACACCGGCATTGTCGGATCGGAATGTTGATTGCTCGCCTTGGCCTTCCGTCGCGACCAGATTGTGCCGAAGCCGGCACAGGGCCACCATGGCGGTTCGGTTCTGTTCCGGCGTTCGCATAAGTCGCTCGGCCTTGAGCCGGTCATAGGCTGGCCATTCATGCTGGCCAGGGCGGCGGTGGTTATCATTAGCCGGGACCATTGTGGTCATGTCGGCGAGCTTTAGTGACGTCATGAATTTCCCCAGAATGCAGATCAATTGCTATGCCGGACAGGACAGACAGAGCCCTATGTATCCGTCCTGTCCGTCCGGCTTGCTTTCTACCGGACAGACAGACAGTTGTTAGGTAGGGGCTGCTGTCTGTCCGGCTTTCGCTGATTTCGGCTAACTGTCCTTCTTGGCGAGCCAAACGGCGCCCTCCAAACCGAAGTCGCCCTTCACCAGCCACTCATGTCGCAGCCAGTATTCCAGAGCCCTGTTGAATGCCTTGGCCTTAGTGTCGGCCAGACCTGCCTTTCGGGCATAGAAGTCCCTGCGCAGGTCTGAAATGGCTACGGCCTTAACCGTTGGGCCGGTATGGCCAAACGGCGTCAGTGGGGTGCTAGACAGCGTCAGAGCGGTCATCGTCAGCTCTTGAAGCAGCTTGGCATTGTCGGATGGCCCTCGCGCCTTCGGTGCGTCCGAAGTCGGAGTGTCGTCGGCTTCCATCTCGTCGATAATGGCGGCAGTTACGTCACCGATTTCAACACTGGTGTAACGAACCCGCCCAATGTTCCGACGGCCCGGCCCAGATCGGTTCTTGCCGACATAGACCGTGTTCCAGCCGCCATCGCCATCGAGCAGCACAAGCTCAAGGGCGGTAACAGCCTCCAGCGTTTCGCCCTTGGTAGCCTTGTCGTTTTCGCGGTTGGTGTGATTGAGCACAGCAATCACAACGCCAAGCTCCTCGGCCACCTGGCGCAGCGCGTTCAGCGCCGGAGAGGTGAACCGATCATCGAGCACAGACTGCCCACCGAGCGCGGCGCGCAACGTGTCGACCACCACCATGACGTGACGTTCGGGATCTAGTTCCCGTGCCTGCCTCACAACCTCTCGGGTGATGGCAGCGGCTCGGTCTGGTTTGGTTAGCGGGAAGCCGTCAGGGGATTTGACGATCTTGATAGAGGTGTTGCCTATGGCTTCCAGCCGGTTGGCCACGTCGCCGCCGTCTTCTGCCGCAATGTAGGCGATGGTGGTGAGGGCCGTTTCTCTCCCAAGGAATGGCTCCCCCTTGTCCAGCGCGTCGGCTATGGCCACCATAAGGGCAGTCTTGCCAGCACCGGGGCGCCCGCCGATGGCGATCAATGTGCCAGAGCGAACCAGACCTTTGATGATCGCGTCAGCCGTGCCGTGTTCCTGTGCCTTAAACTCCGCATAGGAAAGCAACTGGATTCCGATGTTGTCATTGGCCGGCTTGGGAATTTCGAGCTTCTGAAACGGCTTGCCCGGCTGGCTCGTGACGGCCTTGGTCAAAGGAGCCATTATGCCACCTCTGCCAAATCGGCCATGTCGGCTCCAGGCATTAACGGCATTTCAGCCGTCACTTCCCTTCCAGCCCCATGCCAGCGCAGACCGCAGTCATTAGCGGCCTTGATGCCCGCCGCATCGTGGTCCCCAAAAATGGTCAGTGCGCCAATTCCGTCCAGCACTGGAAAGGCCGCCATGGTCCCTGCTGATAGGCAAGCCCAGATCGGCTGAAACGGGGCCGCCAAGGCGGTTTCAATGCCCTCGGCAATAGCCAATCCACCCGACACATCTTCGTCGGCTGACAGCCGCACCACGGCGTTTTTGGCGATGCCAAGCATTTGCTTGCCTGGCGCCGCTTTGCCGCTGCCATCAGGCAGGAGTGCAGTGCGGTGAACGCCTGTGGGCTCGCCCGTGATGATGTCAGTCATCAGCCCGACCATGGCAGGGTGACGCTCGCGGCCGAATAGACATGAAGGATGAAACCGGAGCGCATTGCCTGAATAGGAGAGGCCGCGGATGGTCAGGTAGGATTCGGCAGGGGTGCCCGATATTGGTGTGGCCGATGCCCAGATGCGCATGGCGCGCTCAATGTTGGTGTGGCTGCTGACCAGCTTGAATGGTTCGACGGGAAGCGGCTGTGGCTCGCGGTCGTCCAGGCCAAGCGTGGCCTTCACGTGGTCACGGCACTCGCGGAAGTCGTCGCCGCAAAATGAGTGGGTAGTGAAGCTGCCGTCTGGATTGAATGTCACCGACAGAGAGCGGTCGGTGCGGCTATGTCCAGGACCGGGACAGAGAATACGGTTGTGGTGAAGGTCGCCAGCGAGGAGCTTGGCGTAGCTATTTAGTGCGGTCATTAAGGCGAACGCCCTCCATTGCGAGGAGAGTAATTTCCTCGATTAGATTCGGTGCGAGAACGGCGGCCGGTGCGCCATGCCGAGGAGATGGCGGGAAAACCCTACCTCGTCCGTCACGTCCGGTTTTCAGTGTCCATTCGAGCAGCTTGATTTCCGGCGTCACTTCGATGTGGAAGCGCGCCAACACGCTGCCCGCGCCCATAGGGCGTAGGTTCAAAATCTGCATGGTGCTCTTTTTGGTTAGGCGGCGCGGGCGGCGATGCGCGCATCAATCCACGCATCCACCTCGGCACGTACGAAAGCGATGCGCCGCTCACCAAGGCGAACAGGCGATGGGAACTGACCTTCAGATGCCATCAGGGTCAGTAGAGGGCGTGACAAGGAAGTGGCGAGCGCTGCCTCTTTCGGCGCCATAAGTCGAGGTGCATTGTCGTTTGCAGCTTGCATGGGTACTCCTCCGCAGAATCGCTTAACACATAATTGCGCATTACACATTATATGTCAATAGGCGTATTGCGCGCATTTATGAACTATGGGATAGAAGGGAACAAAAGAGGTGATGAATGGCGACGCAGAAAGAACTGGTGGCGGTAGTCGCCAAGGAAATGGGCGTGTCCTTGGAAACAGTCATCGTAATTGACCGCCTGCTTGCCGCCGCTGGGCTCAGGACGCGGGCACTGCGAGGGCGGGGCAACACACCCATGACCTACCTAGACGCAGCGAACCTAATCATTGCCACGGCGCTCGACGTCAGCCCGCGGAACGCTGTGGATCTTGTGACGTCCTACGGCGCCCTGCCGGCTACCCGTGTAAAAGAGGACGCACGTATCGCGGACGACGCGCTGGGGGCGACGTTTGGTGAGGCTTTGGCTGCTGTGGTCGAGTCCATTCCGGAGGAGCGCGGGGCGTTCAGCGCCCCTGATGACGCGCCTGGCGCGATGTCGATGACTGTTTTTTTGCATGGCCCGGACCCGCGTGCTGAAATTCTGCTAATCAAATCTGGAATCAGAACCACGTTTCAATACGGGCCTAGTTTCGCCAAGCACGGTGATCTGAAACGCACGGTCCAATTTACTCAAATTACTTTGGGGGTAGTTGGCGAATCCGTCGCTGAAGGTTTCGCTAAATAGTCCGCCCATTCCTGCATTAGCTCCGCACGCTTCGCCAATGCGGTTCCACGGCGATACGCCGCCTCGGCCTTGTCCTTTATCGCGTGGGCAAGTGCGTGCTCGACGATGTCGCGAGCATGGCCTGTTGTGTCGCCAGCCCAATCGCGGAATGAACTGCGCAGACCGTGGAGTGTCGCGTCACCAGCCCCGGCGGCGCGCAACGTTTTCACCATTGCTGTGTCTGATATCGCGGTCCCGACCTTGCCGCCTTCAAACACAAGGTGACTGGTGGCGCGCTGCTTCTGCGCCTCAAGGATGGCTACGGCCCGATCCGACAAAGGCACTTCATGCTCACGGCCTGCCTTCATACGCTCGGCCGGCACGGTCCACAGGCGAGCGGCAAAGTCTATCTCGGACCAGCTCGCCTGGCGGACTTCATTGGACCGGCCAACCGTCAGGGCAGCGAACTCTACGGCCCGCGCAGAAACGGCCACCGACACGCGCAGGCGGGCAATGACGGCTGGCATATCCTTGTACGGCACCGCCGCATGATGGCCACGGGTGAGCTTCTGCCGGGCGGGCAATAGCTCCTTGAGCCCTCCGCGCCAGTCGGCAGGGTTATCGCCGACATAGAGCCCGCGAGCCTTGGCATGATCAATCACACTGGCGATCCGCTGGCGAGTCCGATCGGCAGTTTCGGGGATGGTCGACCAGATGGGCTTCAGCGTCTCAACCACGTCGTCGCGAGTGATGTCTGCCACCGGCTTGTTGTGAAGCGGCTTTGCGTATGTGCGGAGCGTCATGGCCCATTGGTCGCGGTGCTTCTCATTGCGGAAGCTGGCCATCTTCACTGCGAGAACATCATCCATAACATCGGAGAATGTCCTTTTGGAATGCAGCTCGTCGCCGCGCGCAAGGCGCTGCCGGATGGCTTCGGCCTTCTCGCGGGCCAGCGCCAGTGAGACCGGCGCCGTACCCTGGCCATGGCCGCCAAGACCGATTTCCGTTCGCTGCCCATTTCGCTTGTAGATGAATACGAATTGCTTCGACCCACCCGCGCGAATGCGCAGGTATAAGCCGTCGCCGTCGGAAAAGATTCCGGCCTTCTCTAGGGTTCGAATCCGTGTTTCCGACAGCTTGTTGCGCGCCATGTCTGTTCCCGATGCCATAACTTAGGTGTCGAAAATGGGACAAATACGGAAAATAGCAAGGGCAGGGGGTGTTAAATATCAACAGCTTACGCGGACAGGCGGGCATCCTCTCCGCCATTTTCTCCACAAGCCATTGATGCGCCCACAGGCCCGTTCAGCGTCCCGCGCTGGAGCGTTCCGATTCCATTGGCAACACCGCACCAGACGCCCGACAAAAATGTCAGGCGGGCATGCGTGGCGCGCTGGCGATCAGCTTGATGGTATAGGGGTGCTGCGGCGCGGCCAGGATCTGGCTGGTCTTGCCGCTTTCTACGATGCGTCCGCGCTCGAGGATGACGATGTCCTCGCACAGCGACGCCACCACGCCCAGATCATGCGACACGAACACCAGCGTCATCGACTGTTCCAGCGTCTTGAGCAGATCGACAATGCGGACGCGGGTGGAGAGGTCCAAAGCGCTCACCGCTTCGTCGGCCAGCACCAGTTCAGGCCGCGCCACGATGGCCCGGGCGATGGCGATGCGCTGCCGCTGGCCGCCGGAAAATTCGTGCGGATAGCGCGTCATGGCGTCAGGCGACAGGCCAACCGAGACCAGTGCCGCTTCGACCATCTCGGGATGGTTGCCGGGAATGCGCAGCGATTGCAGCGGTTCGGCGATGATGCTGGCGACGGTCTGGCGTGGATCGAGCGAGGAATAGGGGTCCTGAAACACCGCCTGCACCGAGCGGCGATAGCGGCGCATGAAGGCGCCATTACGCGGATCGACCACGTCGTCGCCAAATTTGATGGCGCCGCTGCTGGCACGATTGAGCCCCAGCAACAGGCGCAGCAGCGTCGTCTTGCCCGAGCCCGATTCCCCGACAATGCCCAGATTGCGGCCGCGCGCTACGGTCAGGCTGACCTGGTCCAGCACCTGCCGCTCGCGTGAATAGCCAAAACTGACCTGATCGACCGAAATCAGCGTCATGGTCGCGCCCCCAGGGCTTCATCGAATGCCCGCGCCGCGGCGACCAGCGTTTGCGTATAGGCGTGCTGCGGCGCGCCGAGCACCTCACGCACCGGCCCCTGTTCCACCGCCACGCCCTGGCGCAGCACGGTCAGCCGGTCGACCACCATCGCCACCACCGGCAAATCGTGGCTGATGAACAGCAGCGCCATGTCCAACTCGCGCACCAGGGTGTCGAGCAGCTTGAGAATTTCGATCTGCGTGGTCACGTCGAGCGCCGTGGTCGGCTCGTCGGCGATCAGCAGCTTGGGCCGGCAGGCCAGCGCCATGGCGATGGCGACGCGCTGGCGCTGTCCGCCCGACACTTCATGCGGATAGGCGGCCGCGATCCGCTCCGGCTGGGGCAGGGCGACGCGCTCCATCAGTTCGAGCACTTCGGTTTTGATTTTTGCGGGATCGTGGCCTTCGCGCCGATAGCGCCGGCGCAGTGGCTCCTCGATCTGGCGGCCCAGCCGCATCAGCGGATCGAGCGCCGTCAGCGGTTCCTGGAAAATCACCGCAGCGGCATTGCCGCGCAGCCGGCCCAATTCGGCCTCGGAGGCGCCGATCACTTGCTGCCCGTCGAACAGGATCGAGCCGCTCGGCACGATATTGCCGGGCAACAATCCGGTGATGGCCATCGCCGTCAGCGATTTCCCCGACCCCGATTCCCCGATCAACCCGACGCGCTCGCCGGGGGCGATGCTGAGCGACAGATCGGTCACCAGCGCTTTGTCGCCGGCGCGGATCGACAGGTTTTCGACGGTCAGAAGGCTCATGCTTTGCCTCGCTGCGTCGGGTCGGCAATGTCGCGCAGCCCATCGGCCAACAGGTTGATGCCGATGACCAGCGCCACCAGCGCCAAGCCCGGCACGATGGCGCCGAATGGGGCGGTATAGACCGTGCCCTGCGCTTCCTGCAGCAGTCGGCCCCATGAGGCATTGGGCGGCGGTGCGCCAAGACCGAGATAGGACAGCGAGGCTTCGGCGATCACCGCCAGCCCGAATTGCAGGGCGAAATTGACCAGCAGCGTCGGCCAGATATTGGGCAGCACATGTTTGACCACGATGCGCGGCCATGAGGTGCCCGAGGTGCGGGCGGCGGTGATGTAATCCATCGCCAGCACGCGCTTGGCCAGAATTCGCGCCAGCCGTGCCACGATGGCCGAAATGGCAATGCCCAGCGCCAGGATCGCCGAGCCGAGGCTTGCCGTATCGCTGGCCGCCACCACCAGCATGGCCAGCAGCAGCGTCGGGAAGGCGATCAGGATATCGAAGGCGGCGGCGAAGGCGTCATCGAGCAGGCGGGTGGCAAAGGCCGCCAGAACCCCCAGCGTCACGCCGATCGTGGCGCCGATGGCGATGGCGCCGGCCCCGACGGTGAGCGCGATGCGGGTGCCGATCATGATCTGGGTGAACAGGTCACGCCCGAGCCGGTCGGTGCCGGCCCAATGCAGCAGCGACGGCGCCTCCAGCCGTCCACCGGCGGTGCTGGAGGGATCATAAGGCAGCCAGACCAGCGTCAGCAGCGCCACCGCAACATTGAGCCCGACCAGCACCAGCCCGACGACAAACAGCCAGGAGCGCCGCGAGCGGGGGCGGGGCGCTATCGCCACTGTATCGACCGCACTCAATGTCCGGCTCCCCGGTCACGCAGGCGCGGATCGACCAGCCGCTGGATCAGATCGGCGCTAAAGCCGATCAGCAGCACCAGCAGCGTTGAGACGAACAGCACGCCCTGCACATTGGGATAATCGCGCTGCGAAATGCCCAGCAGCAGCATGGTGCCCAGCCCCGGCAGCGCGAAGACTTTTTCCACCACCACCGCGCCGAGAAAGGTCGAAGCCAGCTCGATCCCCAGAATGGAAATGATCGGCACCACGCCATTGCGCACGCCATGGCGCAGCAAGGCCTCGGTGAAGCCCGAGCCCAGCGCCCGCGCCGTACGCAGATAATCGCTGCCCAGCACGTCCTGCGTGGCGGAACGGACATAGCGCAGCAGCGACGACGACATGACAATAGCGATGGTCAGCACCGGCAGCGCCAGGCTGCGCAGCGCGCCCATCGGATCGGCCCAGCCATGGCGCGGAAACCCTCCCGAGGGGAACAGCCGGAAATTGATGGCAAACACCGCGACCAGCAGAATGCCGACCCAGAACACCGGAATGGCGATGCCCAGTTGCGACACCACCGAAATCGTCGCGCCATACCAGCGCTCGGATTTGACCGCCGCAATGATCCCCAGCGGCACCGCCAAAACGATGGCGAGCAGGAATGACAGCAGCGTCAGCGGCAGCGTCACCGTCAGCCGGGTGAGGATTTCCTGGCCCACCGAGGCCTGGCTGACAAAGGAATTGCCCAGATCGAAGCGGGCCAGATTGCCGATGAAATTGCCGAATTGCTGCCACAGCGGCAGGTCGGAGCCGACCTGGGCCCGCGCCGCAGCGATCTGCTCCGGCGTGGCGCCAACGCCCAATAGGGCATTGGCAGGATCGCCCGGCAGCAGCCGCAGCAGCGCGAACAGCACCACTGAGGCCAGCAGCAGCGAGAGGATCAGAATGACGAGCCGGCGCAGGATATAACTGAGAATATGCAGTCCCTTTCACCGGCTCGTCGCGGTATTAATCCGCGGCTTTTTCGATGTTGTAGGCGAAGAATTGCGAGTTCAGCCCATTGACCGGATAGCCGGTCACTGACGCTGCCGATACCACGATCTGCGGATAAAGATACAGCCAGTCGCTCGCCGCGTCTTCGGCAATCAGCGTGTTGGCTTCAGTCAGTTTGGCGGTCTGTTCGTCCACCGTGGCGCTGGCCTCGGCCTGCTTGATCAGCTCGATCACCGCCGGGTTGTTGTAGCCCCAATAGAAGTCCGGGTTGCCGTAGAACACGATATCGCGATGGTTGACGTGCTCCTGCAGCGTCGCGTCGAAATCATGCGCCTGATACACCTTGGTGTACCATTCATTGGCGGTGATGATGTTGATCTCGACGGTGATCCCCACCTTGGCCAATTCGCTCTTGATGAACTCGGCGACGATCGGATGCGGATCGTAATCGGGCGTGTCGAGCTTGAAGGTGAAGCCATCGGCATAGCCGGCTTCGGCCAGCAGCGCCTTGGCGCTCTCCGGATCATACGGGTCCACCCCGGTCAGATCGACATACCACGGGTCGGTCGGCGGCACGAACGAGCCGATCAGCGTGCCGTAGTCCCCCCAGATTGATTGCAGCAACTTCTGGTTGTCGATGGCCCGCGCCACCGCCTTGCGCACCTTGACGTTGTCGAACGGGGCGACCCGGTCGTTGAACGCCATGATTTCCTTGGTGGTGGACTGCCCGTCGGTGACGGTGAAATCCGGATTGCCGGTGAACTGGGTGAGGGCGTCCGGGCTCTGCACCGAGGTGATGATATCGACGGCCCCGGTCAGCAGCGCATTATTGAGCGCGGTGGCGTCGGTGAAATAGTTGAAGGTGACGCCGGCATTGGTGGGCGCCTCGCCCCAATAGGCGTCATTGCGGTCGAGCGACAGGGTCGAGCCGCGCCGCCAATCGGCCAGCACATAGGGCCCGGTGCCGTCTTCGCTGTCGGTCAGGCTGGTGGCGGTGTCGTTGACGATCCACACATAGCTCAGGTTGTACGGCAGCGAGATCGACTTTTCCGCCAGCGTGATCACCACGGTCTGCTCGTCCGGGGTCTCGATGCTGGCGATGGTCTTGAGGCTGTTCTTGCGCGAGCTTTTCGAGGCTTCGGCGGTCACCCGCTCGATGCTGGCCTTGACGTCGGCGGCGGTCAGTGGATCGCCCGAATGGAAGGTCACGCCCGGCTGCAAGGTGATCGTATAGGTCAGCCCGTCTTCGCTGATGCTGTAGTCGCTGGCCAGCGCGTTTTCGACAGTCCCCGCATCGGTCAGCGCGAACAGCGCCTCATAGACGTTGCCGTTGAAGGCCTCGTTGATGCCCTGGCCGGCGCCGGCGGTGTTGTCGAGGTTTTGCGGTTCATAGAGCGAGCCGATCTCGATGATCGCTTCCGGATCGAAGCTGGCCTGGGCCAGCGCCGCCGGGCTGACCGACAGCAGCGCCGCTGTGGCGAACGTGGCGGCAATGGCACGGGCGCCAAACTGGCGGCGCGAAATGCTGCCGCTGCTATTCGAATTTTTCATCTGCACTGCTCCTGGTCCTCGCCGCTCGAATTGAGCGACACGCGACCGTGGCGGCCGCGCTGTATTGCTGCCCTATCGATACCCCGCCAGCGCCGCGAAACCCATGCTGGCGGCTGGGGCAGGGTTCCATTTTGTCGGTCCGGGGCGGAATCAATCTCCCGATTCCGCGCGAATTTTGATAAAGCCATTCTTATCGCCATTCCTGCGCTGCTTTATCTTGCACGCAGCTGCGGCGGCGACAATCTATAAGCCCGCGCCCCAGACTGCGCGCTGCATTGGAAAGCTCCTCATCATGGTCAATATCGCTACTCGCCCCACCAGTGTCGGCGCCACTCTCGATCATGCCGGGCACGGCTCGGTGCAGGCCAAGTCAGGTGCGGCCGCCAGATTGGCGAACATGGCGTCCGACGAAGGCTTCACCCCACTCGAATTCATGGATGCGGCGCTGGCCGGCTGCCTGGTGCTGAGCCTGCGCATCGCGGCGCGCAAGCTCGGCTGGCTCGACCGGCTGGTCAAAGTCGATGTCGAAGTGACCCATGAAAAAGCCCCCGAAGCGCCGTCGCGGGTGGCGTCCTTCGCTTCGTCCTTTGTGATCGAAGGCGATTTTTCGCCGGCGGAACGCCAGCAATTGATCGAAGACGCGCATGCGCTCTGCACGGTGGGCAATACTTTCGAGCATGGCGCGGTGATCCGTGATGTCGAGCCGGCCGGGACCGCCAGCTGACATGGCCCATATTTCCCAGCTGGCCTATGCCGACGCGACGCCGGAGCAGCAGCAAGCCCATGACGAGGAACTGCGCCTGCGCGGCCGCATGACCAATATGAAGCGCACGCTCTATCACTCGCCGGCGGCGCTGCGCATTTATGGCGAATGGTTCACCCTGCGCGACGAGTTGCTACCGGTGCTGGGTGATCGTCCCATCTGGGTGTTCGCCCACGCCATCTGCGTGGCCTCCGGCAGCGCGGTCGGCACCGGCTTCATGCGCCGGGCCTTGATCCAGGGCGGCGATAATCCCGATTCGCTGGACCTGAGCGAAGCCGAGACCCTGCTGCAGCGTTTTGGCGCCGCCATCGGTGCTGATCCCAAGTCGGTGCCTGACGAGCTCTGGGCCGCGCTGGCTGCGCGCTATTCGGACAAGACCCTGGTCGATCTGGTGGGTTTTGCCGGGCTGATGGTGGCCACCAATCTGTTCACCGACGCCGTCGCCACCGACCTCGATGTGGAGCTGCTGCCGTTCCTCGCCGGCTAGGCGAAACAGCCGGCGCAGCCGTCATCGCAACATATTTCTGACGGCGGCCCGCAAGGGAGCCTGCTTTTTCTCGTTTGCGGCTGCAATTGGTTCGTCCATCGTCGCATCGCCGCGGCGCTATCGGTAACATCTGGGGCAGATCACACCGGAGTATTCGCATGCGTCTCGCATTGCTCGCCGCCGCCGCCCTTGTCGTTGCGGTTCCCGCTTTTGCCCAAGCGGCAGATGTCACCCCATTGGTCACGGCCGAGTGGCTCAAGACGCATGCCGCTGACGAAAACGTCGTGATTCTCGACGTGCGTGACAAGATCGGCGAAACCGATCTGGGCGAGCTGCCCTATATCGCCAATGCCGTGGTCGCGCCCTATGCGTCGGCCGGCTGGCGCACCGAGGTCGATGGCGTGCCGGGCCAGATCCCGCCCGTGGACGAAATCACCGCGCTGATCGGCAGCCTGGGCGTCGATGGCGACGACCATGTGGTCATCGTGCCCTGGGGCACCGATTCCTCCGAATTCGCCGGTGCCACACGCATCTACTGGACCTTCAAATATCTCGGCCATGATGATGTCTCCATCCTCGATGGCGGCTGGCGTCAGTATGACGCCCAGGGCGGCGAACGCGTGGCCGAGCCGGTGACGCCCGTGGCCGTGGAGTTCCCCTTTGAGGTCCGCGAAGAACTGCGCGGCACCACCGAGGACGTGCTGGCGGCGCTGGCCAAGGGCACCAAACTGATCGATGCCCGCCCGCATGACCAGCATATCGGCAATTCCAAGAGCCCGGTCGTGCGTGTCGTCGGCACCATTCCCGGTTCGGTCAATATCGAGCATTCCTCGCTGTTCAGCACCGAATATGCCAGCTTCGCCACCCCCGAAACCATTGCCGCTTTGGCTGAAGGTGTCGGCCTGGCTGCCGGTGAAGACAACATTGTCTTCTGCAATACCGGTCACTGGGCCTCCATCGCCTGGTTCGCTCTGAGCGAAGTTGCCGGCAATAAGGGCACCGCCATGTATGACGGGTCCATGGCCGAATGGGCCGCCGATCCGGCGCGTCCGATCCAGTAAGCTGGTCCAGCGAACTGGCACCGTCGACGATTTTGAACGGGTTCTGGGTGTTGTGCGCGATGGCGGCAGCATCCAGAACGCGTTTTAGCCTTTCATAGATCTGGTATTCATGAGCGACATTTCTATTTCCGCCCCAAAATTCCTGCCACCGGCCATTCCCGACCGGGCGCCACTGTTTGTTGCGGCGGCCGCGCTGGTCGTGGGCTTTCTGCTGATCTCCGGTCTGGTCGATTTTCGCCAGGGCGGCTTGTTCCTGATCGGCGGGGCGCTTGGCGCCACGCTCTATCATGGCTCCTTTGGTTTCACCGGCGGCTGGCGCCGCATGGTGGCCGAAAAGCGCGGCCGGCCGATGCGGGCCCAGATGCTGATGATCGGCGTCGCCGCCCTCGCCATGCTGCCGTTGGTGGCGGCAGGCAATATCGGCGGTCAGTCGATGGTCGGTGCGCTGGCGCCTGTTGGCATCTCCGTGCTGCTCGGCGCAGCCCTGTTCGGGTTGGGCATGCAATTGGGCGGCGGCTGTGGCTCGGGCACATTGTTCACCGTGGGCGGTGGCTCGGCCCGCATGCTGGTGACGCTGGTGTTCTTCATCGTCGGCGCGCTGCTCGGCACCGCGCATCTGCCCTATTGGCTGGAACAGCCCTTGTTGCCCCCGATCAGCCTCGGCGCTGAATTGGGTGTGGCCGGTGCCCTTGCCGTCACCATTGCCGGTCTGGCTCTGGTGGCGCTGATCACGGCAGTCATCGAAAAGCGGGCGCATGGCAATCTCGAAACCGAGCCCGCCCCGGCGCGCCCCGGCTGGAGCTGGATCTTGCGTGGCCCGTGGCCGCTGGTGGGGGCAGGGCTCCTGCTCGCCGTGCTCAATGTCGCCACCCTGCTGCTGGCCGGCCATCCCTGGTCGATCACCTATGGCTTCGGCCTCTGGGGCGCCAAGATTGCTCAGGCGGTCGGCGTTGATGTCGCCAGCTGGGAATTCTGGACCTGGCCGGCTCAGGCTCAGGCGCTCAATTCCAGCGTCCTGGCCGATACCGTGTCGGTGATGGATTTCGGTCTGGTGCTGGGCGCCGCGCTGGCGGCTGCCATTGCCGGCAAATTCGCCCCCAAGGCCAAGCTGCCGCTGGGCTCGCTGATCGCCGCCATCGTTGGTGGCCTGCTGATGGGCTATGGCGCCCGCCTGTCCTTTGGTTGCAATATCGGGGCGCTGTTCTCCGGCATCGCCACGGGCAGCGTTCACGGCTGGCTGTGGTTCGCTGCGGCCTTTGTTGGTTCTTTCGCTGGCGTTTGGTTGCGTCCGATTTTTGGTCTTGATGGGTTTGCCAAGAAATGAGCGCTCGTAACACTCTGCTTTTTGGTGCTGCCCTCGTCGCCAGCACCGCCGCCATCGCCTACGACCATGTAAGCAATCCGGTGCCGCCGCGCCCGGTCTATGGCGGCACCACTGCTGCCGCCGGCGCCTCTCCCTGCGCTGCCGCGCCCTGTGCAGCTGGCGCTGCCATGTCGCCTTGCGCCGCCGGCGCCCCTGCCGCGCAGGGCAAGGCCGCGCCACCGCCGCCGCCAGCCATGGCCCCTTGCGCCGCTGGCGCACCGGCCACCCCCGCCAAGGCTGCCCCGCCGCCACCACCGGCCCAGCCGCCTGTGGCCGAGCCGGCCAAGCAGCTGGCGCCGCCGCCTCCGGCCCCCAAGCCGCTGCCCGCTGGGCAGGAAGCCCCCGATCTTGTGGTCGGAGGCGCCTGAGTGTCCGGTTCGGCGCGCGACAGGGCCCTGGAAGAAATCGCCTTTTGCGAGTCCATTCTCGCCAAGGGCGGTCTCAATGTGTTGAGCGAAACCTTCCAGGGCGTCTCAGCCATCGCCGCTTGGGACCATTATCCCCCCGGCGATGTCTTCGACCCTGCCAGCAATGCGCAGTGGTACTATCACTGCCATCCCGCCGCCGAAGCCGCCGTCGAGCACGGACACTTCCACTGCTTCCTGCGGCCCGAGGGGCCGCAGGGTCCAATCCATCACCTCGCCGCCATTGGTGTCGATGCCGAGGGGCGGCTGTTGCGGCTGTTCACCGTCAATCAATGGGTTGTGGGCGACGACTGGGCCGACGCGGAAGCCACCATTCCGCTGCTGGGCCGCTTCGACATGCAGATGCCGCGGCCGTCCTATCTCGTCAATCGCTGGCTCACCGCCATTTTCGCGGCCTATGAGGCTGAGATCGCCGAGCTTGTCGCTGAACGTGATCGGGTTTTGGCGGCGCATCTCCCGCCCGAGGGCGTGACTTCGCACGAAGATCGGGCGCTCGAAGTCACCTCCGAACACCACATCATCCGCCGCTGAGGCAACTCGTCAGGGCTTGCGGATATCGGGGCTGAGGTCGGTCTGCCCCTCTGGGCCGGTCGACATCGGCACGATGCCGTTCTGCTCGGCCCGGTCGCGATAGAGGGCGGCTCGCGCCAGCAGCATCAGCGTGACTGGCGTGGTCAGCGTCACGAACACGAAGATGATCACTTCATGCACGGCCAGCCGCTGGCCGGACACGGAAAAATACACCATCGAAGCCAGCAGTATCGCGACCGAACCAAAGCTGGTGCCCAGCGTTGGCGCATGCACCCGTTCATAAAACGTCTTGAAGCGCGCCAGACCGATACAGCCCAGCAGCGTCAGGAAAGCGCCGGCAACCGCCAGCAGGCCGACCAGTGCGGCGACCCAGACCGGAAGCTCGCTCATTCGATCACCTCGCCGCGCATCAGGAATTTGGCCAGCGCGACGGTGCTGACAAAGCCCAGCACGCCGATGATCAGCGCCACCTCGAAATACACCGAGGTGCCGACGCGAATGCCGAACACCACCAGCATCAGCATGGCGGCGACGTAAAACGCGTCGAGCGCCAGGATGCGGTCCTGCGCGCGCGGGCCCCGGATCATGCGATAGGTCGCGGCCACCATGCCCAGCCCCAGCAGCACATGCGCCAGCAGCAATGACCAATGCAGAATGTCTGCGCTCATTGGAAAATCTCCAGCAGCAGGCGTTCATAGCGATGCTTGACGATATTGGTCCAGGCCGCTTCATCATAGAGATCCAGCACATGGATCAGCACCACGCCGCTGGTCGGGCTGTATTCCAGCCAGGCGCTGCCCGGCGTGGCGGTAATGATGCAGGCCAGGATGACCAGCCCGGAGCGGTCATGCAGTTCCAGCGGCACAGCCAAAAAACCCGATGTCGACTTGCGCCGGCGCCCCTGCAGGATGATGCCGATCACCGCGACATTGGAATTGAAGATATCGATGATGACCACGCCCAGCAGCCGGAGCATCGCGCCGATCTTGCGCACGCGCGGCTTCTCCGGCTCCAGTGCCGCCAGCGCCCGGCTGGCGAAAATCGCGATGACGCTGCCCAGCAGGATCTGCCCGAGCCCCAGCGATTGCTGCAGCAGCAACCATAGCGCCAGCAGGCCCAGCGTCAGCAGCGGGTAGGGGAGGATCTTTCTCATGGTGCCCCCACCAATGGCGTCGCCAGCACGGCGGCGATGGTGTCAGTCGGCGCATACAGCGCCTCGGCCATCGCCTGCATATAATCCATGGTCGGCCCGGCCATGATGGTCATGGCAATGGTCAGCGTCAGCAGCAGGATCACCGGCGCAATTTCCACCACCCGCACCGGCGCCGGCGTATCCGACATGGTGGCCCAGAAGGTATTGATGCCGGTTCGCATCAGCGACACCAGCGCGGCAAAGCCGGAAAACACCAGCAAGCCGGTCAACCACCACGCCGAAGCCGAAATCGGCGTTTCCATCGTCAGGCCATCAGGATTGAACAGCGCCGAAATCACCGCGAATTTGGCCAGAAATCCAGCCAGCGGCGGAAACCCGGCCAGCAGCAGCACGCAGAGCGCAAAGCTGATACCCAGCACCGCCAGCGCGCCCGGAATCACCAGCCCGACCTCATCGTCCTCGTTTTCTTCCTCGTCGTCGCCATAGGCTTCCATGGTCATGGCCAGCACATGCGCGCCTTCGATCCGCACCCGGTCGAGCAATTCGACCAGCATGAAAAACGCGCTGATCGCCAGCGTCGACACCACCAGATAAAACAGCGCCCCACTGGTCGCCGCCGCATTGCCGGTGCCGATAGTGGCCAGCAGGGTGCCCGACGACACCAGCACGCAATAGCCGGCCAGCCGCCCCGTGCTCTGCGAGGCCAGCACGCCGATAGCGCCAAAGGCGATGGTGGCGAGCCCGCCGACCAGCAACACATTCTGCCCGAACCCCGCCGACGCCCCCGCATCGACGCCAAACGCCAGCGTCGACAGCCGCAGCACGGCATAGAGCCCGACCTTGGTCATGATGGCAAAGATCGCCGCCACCGGCGCACTCGCCGCCGCATAAGAGGTCGGCAACCAGAAGCCGAGCGGCCACATGCCCGCCTTGAGCAGGAAGGCCAGCCCGAGAATCGCTGCGCCGGTTTCCAGCAAGGCGCGGTCGGTCGCGGCCACGCCGGCCACCTTGGACGCCAGATCCGCCATATTGAGCGTGCCGGTGATGCCATAGATCAGCGCCGCGCCGATCAGGAACAGGAAGGATGCCGCCAGATTGACCGCGATATAGTGCAGCGATGCCCTGACCCGCGCCGACCCCAGCCCATGCAGCGCCAGCCCATAGGAGGCGGCGAGCAGCACTTCGAAAAACACGAAGAGGTTGAAGAAGTCGCCGGTGAGAAAGGCGCCGCTCAGCCCCATCAGCAGGAATTGGAACAACCCATGAAAGCTGGGGCCGGCCGCATGCCAGCGGGCCAGCGAATAGATCAGCGCCGAAATGCCCAGCAGGGCGGTCAGCAGCACCATCATCGCCGAGAGCCGGTCGGCCACCAGCACGATGCCATAGGGCACCGGCCAGTCGCCCAGGGCATAGCTGGTGACGGTCGTCTGGTTGTCCGCCTGGATCACCAGCAACACCGCCACCACCACCAGCAGGAGGGTGGAGGTGAGGCTGATAAACGCCTTGATGGCGCGCCGGCGCTCGTCGAACATCAGCAGCAGCGCGCCCGTCGCCATCGGCAACAGGATCGGCAGGATGATGAGGTGGTCGAACAGGCCCATCATCTCAGCGCTCCCGTCCATCGACATGGTCGGTGCCGGTCAAGCCGCGCGCCGCCAGCAACACCACGAGGAACAGCGCCGTCATGGCAAAGCCGATGACGATGGCGGTCAGCACCAGCGCCTGCGGCACCGGATCGACATATTGGCTCGGATCGACAATGCCGCCGCTGATCACCGGCGCCTTGCCCACCGCCAGCCGGCCCATCGCGAAGATGAACAGATTGACCGCATAGGACAGCAGCGACAGCCCGATAATGACCTGGAAGGTCCGCGGCCGCAGCATCAGATAGACGCCGCAACTGCACAAAACGGCGATGCCAATGGCGAGGATGAGTTCCATCAGCGTGTCTCCCCCGTGGTCTGGGGCGGCAATTCCGGTTCCTTGATCGGCGCTGGCGGCGGCGCATGGCGCGCCACCTTGGGCGAACGGATCGATTGGTGCGCCAGCGCGATCAGGATCAGCACGGTCGCGCCGACCACCAGGACGAACACACCCAGGTCGAAAATCAGCGCACTCGCCATCGGCACCCGGCCGATGAAGGGAATTTCGACATATTGGAACGAGGTGGTCATGAAGGGATAGCCGAGCAGCAGCGAGGCCGCACCAACCAGCACCGCCACCAGCAGCCCGGCGCCGATCCAGCGCACCGGCAGGATACGCAGCCGTTCTTCGACCCAGCGGGTGCCGCCCGCCATATATTGCAGGATAAACCCGATCGACATGACGATGCCGGCCGCAAACCCGCCGCCCGGCTGGTCGTGGCCGCGCAGGAACAGATGCAGCGCCAGCACGATGATGACCGGGAACATCCACTGCATGATCACTGACGGAATCAGCAGATATTCGCTGATGGTGTCGCCCTGTTCGCGGTCCGGGGCCTGATCGTCGAAGGCGTTCTGGAACTTCTGCTGTTCCGGCTTGTCGATGGAGTCGGCGGCCGGACGGAACCGGCGCAGCACGGCAAACACCGTCAGCGCCACAATGCCCAGCACGGTGATTTCGCCCAGCGTATCGAAGGCGCGGAAATCCACCAGCATGACGTTGACCACATTGGTGCCGCCGCCAAGGCTATAGGCATTCTTGAGGAAATATTCCGAGATGCCGGACGGAATCTGGCGCGTCATCACCGCATAGGCCACCAGCCCCAGCCCGAGCCCGGCAATGGCTGCCAGTCCCATGTCGCGATAACGGCGGAACTTTGCTTGCTGCAAGGCGGCTTCGTCGGTCAAGTCCTCGACCCGCTTGGGCAGCCAGCGCAGCCCCAGCAGGATCAGCACCGTGGTGACGATCTCGACCAGCAACTGGGTGATGGCGAGGTCCGGCGCCGACAGCCAGACAAAGGTGATGCAGCTGACCAGCCCGGTGCCGCCCAGCAGCACCAGCGAGACCAGCCGGTGGAATTTGGCCTGATGCGCCGCCATGATGGCGCAGACGATGCCCACGGCCCAGAGCAGGGCGAAGGCGGGGTCAAACCCGGCCAGGGAGAATTCGATCGGGCCCAGCCCGCCGATCAGGATGACGGCCGCAGCGGCGGTTGCCGCCGCGAACAGCAGCAGCAATTGCGGCTGCAGGCGACGCGTGCCCAGCACGCTTTCCAGCCGGCGCGCCCATTTGGAGGTGACGGTCAGCATGATGCGCTCGAAGACGCGCTTGCCCTTGAGCTCACGGATCAATGGCGGACCATCGAGGCCCTTGTTCAAATAGCCATACAGCGCCCAATACAGCAGCCCGCCGCCGACCAGCGCCACACCGCTCATGGCGAGGGCCAGGTTGGGACCGTGCCATACCGACAGGCTATAATAGGGTGTATCAGGGCCGGTGACCGAGATCACAGCCGCCGCCAGATAGGGGGCGATGGTAATGCCGGGAATGATCCCGACGATGAGGCACAGCAGCACCAGGATTTCGATCGGCCGGCGCATCAGCCCGGGTGGCTCATGCGGCACCTTGGTCAGCTCGGTCGGGGCCGGGCCGAAGAACACGCCATGCACGAAGCGCAGCGAATAGACCACGGCGAACATGCTGGCGAGCGTCGCGCCGACGGGCAGGGCGATGTTGACGAACGGATTGGCGTCACGCAGCGCCGTTTCGGCGAAGAACATTTCCTTGGACAGGAACCCGTTCAGCAGCGGCACGCCGGCCATTGCCGCGCTCGCCACCATGGCCAGTGTCGCGGTGAAGGGCATGAAGCGGAACAACCCGCTCAGTTTTCGAATATCGCGGGTTCCGGTCTCGTGATCGATGATGCCGGCGGCCATGAACAGCGACGCCTTGAAGGTCGCATGGTTGGCGATATGGAAGATCGCCGCCACCGTCGCCAGCGGGGTCGACATGCCCAGCAGCGTGGTGATCAGTCCGAGATGGCTGATGGTCGAATAGGCCAGCAACCCCTTGAGGTCGGTCTGGAAAATCGCCGAATAGGCGCCAAAGATCAGCGTCGCCATGCCGGCACAGGTGACAATCCAGAACCAGGCATCGGTGCCCGCCAGCACTGGCCAGAAGCGGACCAGCAGGAACACGCCCGCCTTCACCATGGTTGCCGAGTGCAGATAGGCGGAAACCGGGGTCGGCGCCGCCATGGCATGGGGCAGCCAGAAATGGAACGGGAACTGCGCGCTCTTGGTCAGGGCGCCGAGCAATACCAGCAGCAAAGCCGGCAGATACAGCGCGTGCTCGCGGATGAGATCGCCCGAGTTCAGCACCACATCGAGGTCATAGCTGCCCACGATATGGCCGATGATCAGCATGCCGACCAGCAGGCCAAGCCCGCCCAGGCCCGTCACCGTCAGCGCCATACGCGCGCCGTCACGGGCCAGATTGAGGTGGAACCAGTAGCCGATCAGCAGGAAGGAAGTGATCGAGGTCAGCTCCCAGAACACCACCAGCTGGATAATATTGCCGGACAGCACCAGGCCGAGCATCGACCCCATGAAGGCCAGGAAAAACGCGAAGAAGCGCGGCACCGGGTCCTTGGGCGACATGTAATAGCGTGCATACAGCACCACCAGCAGGCCGACACCGGTGATCAGCACGCCGAACAGCCAGGCAAACCCATCCAGCCGCAGGATGATGTTCAAGCCGAGGGAGGGGATCCACTCGATTTCGTGCCGGAGGACCTGGCCATTGGTGATCTGGGGATACAGCCAGACCATGACCGCCAGGCCAAACACCGCGACCGTTCCGGCCAGCCAGGCTTCAGTATTGCGCGCGTTCGAGGGGAGGACCGCCGCCAGCACACTGGCCAGAAACGGTAGAAGCAGGACGGCGGTGAGCAATAGAGCTGGAGTCATTGGCGCGGCGGAAATCTTCCAATGGCTGAAAAGGGTTTGCGCGGTTTGCGAAAGCGAACCGGCATACCCGCTTTTCAACTGAGCGGAAGTTTTACGCAACCCCGAATAAAGTCGTGCGACGCTTCGGCGCGTGAAATTTTTGTAACCAACGGGTCAGGCGGCGGCGCCAGCCACCTTCGATACCTCATTCGTCAGTAAAAACGGCGTCCGACCTGCGGGAAGGTGACGCAACCGATGCTCACCAGATTCGCGTCACGCTGGCGACGGGTTGGCCTTTGCGCGCGCCATCTGCCGTTCGATATCGGCCAATAGCGCCGGCAATTCGCCGGGTGAGCGAATGGTATAACGCGGCACTTCGCCGGCTTCCGCCGGGATGTGGCTGCGCTTCTTGGACCAGCTCTGCCAGATGCTGATAATGCCCAGCCGATTGGCGCCGCCAATGTCGCGCTCCAGATGGTTGCCCACCATGACGATGGATTGGGCGTCGGCGCTGGCCAGCCCCAGCGAGGACATGGCTTTCTCGAACATCCGCTGATCCGGCTTTTCGCAGCCCTCGGCCTCGGAAATCACCTGCGCATGGAAATGCGGGCTGATGCCGTGTCCGCCCAGAATCGTCGCAAAGCTGCGCACCCTGCCATCCGCTACCAGCGCCAGCCGATAGCCATCGTCAGCCAGCGCGCGGACCATTTCCAGCGCGCCGGGGATCAGCCCCGCCTCGATGACATAGCCCTCGGCGTCGAATTTTTCGCTCGCCTCGTTGACCAGCGTATCGCCGCTATCGAGGAACACCGCCTTGAGCAGTGGCTGTTCCTGCCGCACCTGAGCCAGCACACTCTTTACCTGGCCCGGAATCCAGGCCGCCAATGCGGTCCAGTCGCTGAACTGGGCCTCGGCGAGATCGAAGGTCTGGCCGAAATTGAACGTGGGCAGGAAGGCCCGGGCCTGCAGATAGCGTTTGACCGCGCGATGGTCCTCCGGCGTCACCGCAACCAGTGCGTCGCGGAACATGGCGTTGATCAAAATCCCGCCGCGTCCCGCCAGTTCCTGGCAGCTCATCGTGGTGAGGTCCGCACCTAGGCGCTGCGCGTCGACCGTTGCGGTGAAGGCATGTTTGCCCGGCGTCGATACCAGCGTTACCTGGCCGGCTTCGACGGGCAGGGCGCCGTCATTGCCCCGCATGGTGAACTTGCCGCCATGGGCACTGGCTTCCACCGCGATCACCGCGTCATCGGCGTCGAGCTTGAGCCAGATATGCTCCAGCTCATAGAGATGCTGAATATCCCAGTCCCACCAGATCGCATATTCGAGCACCTTGGCCACGCCGGGCTCAAAACTGATGTCGAACAGCGCCGAGGGGGACTGGCCCGCAGCCGTCAACACCGAGACGCCGACCCGCGAGGGAAGGAACGGCTCATTGTCGCAAAACCGGAGGACCGGTGCCAACCGGCGCGCCAGGGCGATGTCGGCGTCAGTGGCGGTGCGGGATGGTGACGACATGGCAGGCTTTCCTCGAACCCAGAAAACGGCAATGCTCTATCTTGTAATCGTTTTCAACATCGCCCCGCAAGCCGGCGCCAAAGGTAAATTTTTGCCATCAGCGCCGTCTTGCTGCCAGTGCTTGTAAATCTGCTTGTAAATCGGCTTGGAAATCGAGGTGGAAATCGAGGTGGAGACCATCAAGAAAACCGCAAGAAAACTGTCAGCATGCTGGCAGCGCGGGCTTGTCGGCGAAATCGGGGTGGTCAGGGCAGGGGGATGGTGGAAGCCCTTTGAATCAAAGTGTTTTCCAGCACCACCTGGCGTGGGGATTTGCTGATGCCGCGCATGTGGTCGATCAGCGTTGTGGCAGCAATCTGGCCCATTTCATGGATCGGCTGGGCGATGGTCGACAGGGTCGGGAAGGTGACCGATGATTCCAGCACGCCGTCATAACCCAGGATCGAGAGGTCGCGGGGCAGGTCGAGATTGAGCGCGTGGGCCGCGTGCATCACCCCGATGGCCAGCATGTCGGTGGTGGCAAAAATCGCCGTCAGTTCCGGATGCCCGGTGATCATTGCCTCGCCGGCCTCCTTGCCGATTTCAAAGCTGGCAATGTCGAAGGGCTGCGAAAAAGTGATCTGCACATCGGTCGCAAGGTCTTCTGCCGCCTGACGAATTCCGCGCACCCGCTCGCTGCCGACATCCGCCGCGCCGCCCTTTTGCGCCACGTTCCCGGCCACGACGCCGATCTTGCGGTGACCCAATTCGATCAGATGCCGCATGCCCTGGTAGCCGCCGGAATAGTTGTCGCAAACCACCGAGCTGACCGCGGCAATCTTGGGTTTCATATCGACAAAGGACACCGCAATGCCCCGGTCACGCAGGGTATTGACCTGCTTGATGGTGCGGGCGTTGGCAGCCGAGGGCCGGATGATGACCCCCTGGGCTCGCATGTCGAGCATGGTCTCGAGATAGGCCTCTTCGCGATCCGCATCGCCATTGGTCGAGCACAGCAGCACGCGATAGCCCTGATCAAACATAGTAGTTTCAATGGCATAGGCCAAAGCACTGCTGAACGGCGTGCGCTGCTGGCGCAGCAAAACGCCGACAATATTGGACTGCTGGGTGCGAAACGAACTCGCCAGCCCGTTAGGCCGATACCCCAGCTCGGCAATCGCCTTGCTAACGGCTTCCCGCACCGCCGGCCGCACATGGGCATAGCCATTGACCACGCGCGACACCGTCGCAATCGAAACATTCGCCAGCCGCGCCACATCCTTGATCGTTACCATTCCGCGGCTCTTTTCTGTGTTTTTCTTTCGCCAGCATGCTTGCAGGTTTTCTGGTGGTTTTCTGCCAGCATGCTGGTGGTTTTCTTGTAGTTTTCTTGCGGTTTTCTGGTGGATCTGCCGGCGGATTTGCTGCCCGCGTTTGGTGGTCGGGATTCATATCTTGTTTTGAAAACGTTTACAAGATATCGTCACTCAATCGACAAGCGTGGGTATTAGTGACGAGGGGCAAAAGCACCCTTGGAAGTGGAGGCTTCCGGCTCAAACCCACCAGCTGGACCTCGGAGGATGCGAAGTTTTCATTTCGTGGGAGGGAAATGCAAATGCAGAAGGATCGTTTCGCGGTGACGCGGCTGCTGGCGGTAACGTCGGTGCTGCTCAGTGCAACGGCTTTGGCTGGTGCCATCGTGGTGCCGGCACAAGCCCAGGACGCCGCCAAGAGCTGCGCCGGCAGCTATGCCGAGGCGCCACAACTCAAGGCCATGGTCGATGCGGGTACGTTGCCCCCGGTGGCCGAGCGCCTGCCGCTCGATCCGCTGGTAATCCAGCCGGCCGAAGAAATCGGCGTTTATGGCGGCCAGTTCATCGATAGCTGGGGTGGCGGCAACATCGCCGATATCCGCCAGTTCGGTTACGAGCCGCTGGTGCGCTGGAGCGTCGATGGTTCCGAGGTGGTGCCTGGCATCGCCAAGAGCTGGGACATCAGCGAGGACGCCAAGACCTACACCTTCCATCTACGCGAAGGCATGAGATGGTCCGATGGCCAGCCCTTCACCGCCGACGACATCCTGTTCTGGTGGGATCGGGTGGAGAACAATATCAAGGTCACCACCGGCGGCCCGCGCGCTGAACTCAAGAATAATGGCGAAAGCCCGATCGTCACCAAGCTGGACGATTATACGGTCAGCTTTGCCTATAGCGAGCCCAACGGGCTGTTCCTGCAGAATATGGCCGGGCCCTATGGCCAGCGCGCCGTGCAGTTTCCCAAGCATTATATGGAGCAGTTCGATATCGACCTGAATCCCGATGGCGTGGCCGAGCTGATGGCCGCCGCCAACGCCACCGACTACGCCGCGTGGTGGAAGGGTAATGTCGGCTCCTATAATGACCCGGCCCAGTTCAACAATCCGGCGCGCCCATCGGTGCATGCCTGGATCGGCACCGACACGCTGCTGGGCAAGGAACGCGTGACCTTTACCCGCAACCCGTATTACTTCGCCGTCGATCCCTCATGCCAGCAGCTGCCCTATATCGATGAGCGCATCTGGAGCGTGGCGGCCGACCCCGAAGTGACGCTGCTGCAGGCCATTCAGGGCCAGATCACCATGTCGCCGCGCAACGTATCGACGCCGCAGAACCGCGCGGTGTTCTTCGACAGCCAGGAAGCAGGTGACTATCACCTCGTGCCGGCCACCAGCTGCGACTACAATACCGCCGTGCTCGGCTTCTCGGTGAACCACCCCGATCCGATCAAGGCGCAGGTGTTCGGCTCCAAGGATTTCCGCGCCGGCGTCTCGCTGGCGATCAACCGCCAGGAAATCATCGACACCATCTATCTGGGGCAGGGCGAGCCCTTCCAGCCGGCGCCGTTGCCGAATTCGCCCTTCTACAATGAGACGCTGGCCAAGGAATTCACCCAGTTCGATCTGGCCGCCGCCGCCGAGCATCTCGACAAGATCATCCCGATGGGCGCCGATGGCGTCCGGGTCGGGCCGGACGGCAAGCCGTTCAAATTCTCCGTGGAAATCAACGCCGACTTCAAGCCGGATACGGTTGACGCCTTCCAGCTTATCGAACGCACCTGGAAACAGGCTGGCCTCGATGTGACGGTCAATTACCACTCCGACGAATTGTTCGGCAACGCCCGCGCCAAGCCGGATTCCGACGCGGCTGTGTGGGTGGGCGAGAATGGTTGCGGACAGTTGCCGCTGCTCAATCTCGGCCGGTTCATGAACGACTATGGCTATTGGTCGCTGGGCAATTGGAGCGGCTGGGCCGCCTGGGACGCGCTGCGCCTCAACCCGGACGCCAAGCTGGCCGAAGGCGTGACCGCCATCGAGCCGCCGGCCAATGTGCAGCGTCTTTATGTGCTGCGCTCGACCATTCCCACCACGGTGGGCGAGGAACAGGCCGCGTTGATGAATGAATTCACCGACCTGCTGGCCGAGGAATTCCTCACCATCGGCATCGCCAATCCGGCGGGCTACTACCGTTCGGTCAAGAACAATCTGCACAACGTGCCGGCCGAGCTGATCGAAGGCTGGCTCTATCCCGGCCCGGGCCCGGCCAACTTCTCGACCTTCTTCTTCAAGGAATAATGTCTCCACGAGCGGGATGGTCCCAGGTGACTGGGGCCATTCACTGGGCCGGCTCTGTTCCAATCGCTTTGGCGGAGCCGGCCATTTTTCCGATGCAGCTGCGTGCCACTGCAGAAAAGGGAGGCCGCCAATGGGGGCATTCATGCTGCGCCGGATCATCTATGTGATCCCCGCGCTGATCGCGGTTTCGCTGATCTCGTTTTTGATCATCGCCATTCCGCCGGGTGACTATGTGACCCGCCTCGCCGAAATTTCCGCCTCCAAGGGCGACGTCATGCCGATGGCCGAGCAGGAGGCGATGCGCCGGGCCTATGGCCTGGATCTGCCGATCATGGTGCAATACTGGAACTGGATCACCGGCGTCGTGCTGCGCGGCGATTTTGGCTATTCCTTCTCGTTCAACCTGCCGGTCAAGGACGTGATCTGGCCGCGCATGGGGCTGACCGTGGTACTGTCGGTCGCCAGCCTGCTATTCATCTGGGTCGTCGCCATCCCCATCGGCATTTTTTCGGCGGTGCGCCGCTATTCGGCCGGCGACTATATCGCCACCTTTATCGGCTTTCTCGGGCTGGCCGTTCCCAGCTTCCTGCTGGCGCTGGCCAGCATGTACGTCGCCTTCGCCTGGTTTGGCATGAATGTCGGCGGGTTGTTTTCGCCGGACTATATCGAGGCGCCCTGGAGCTGGGACCGGGTGCTCGACCTGCTCAACCATTTGTGGCTGCCGATGATGGTGCTGGGCACGGCAGGCACTGCCAGCGTCATCCGCATCATTCGCGCCAATCTGCTGGACGAGTTGCACAAGCCCTATGTCACGGCGGCCCGCGCCAAGGGCAAGGGCGAGTTCGCGCTGTTGATGAAATATCCGGTGCGCCACGCGCTCAACCCGTTCGTTTCGGGGCAGAACGATATTTTCGTCGAGATTGTCTCGGGCGGCACCATCGTCGCCATCGTGATGGGGCTGCAGACCACCGGGCCACTGCTGCTCGATTCCCTGCGCACCCAGGACATGTATATGGCCTCGAGCTTCATTCTGATGCTGAGCGTGCTGGTGGTGATCGGCACGCTGCTGTCGGATTTGCTGCTCGCCTGGCTCGATCCACGCATTCGCTATCAGCAGGGGTAGGGCGATGATGATGAATTTTCACCGTGCCATCGGCTCATCGTCTCCCTCCCCCTTGTGGGGAGGGATCAAGGGTGGGGGTGAGCCACAAGCACCGAGCCTGCGGCACCATACCCCCACCCGGCTCGATCACGGACTTAGCAAGCTAAGTCCTATCTCGCTGTCCCTCCCCACAAGGGGGAGGGAGGCGATAGAGCAGAGACCGCAGCGCCGCACGATGGGGGCTTACCCATGACTACCTTCGACGAAACCACCGGGCTGGTAGCGCCGGTCGCTGCCAGCCAGCAGCGTGGGCGGGGTTATGATGGGCATTGGGCGTTGGTCTGGCAGAAATTCCTGCGCCACCGGCTCGGTGTGGCCGGCGGCATCGTCGTCATCCTCGCCTATGTGGTTGCGCTGATCCCCGAATTTCTCGCGCCGGTGACGCTGGAAGCCTATAATCCGGCCTATAGCTATGCGCCGCCGCAGACGCTGCATTGGGGGCGCGACGATGGCGAGGGCTGGCGCTTTGCCCCCCATGTCAACGCCTACAAATCGGTGATCGACTACAATTCGGGCCGTCGCCTGTTCGAGGAAAATCCCGAGCAACCCATCGATGTCGGCCTGTTCGTGCAGGGCGAATCCTATCGCCTGCTCGGGCTGATCCCGACCGAGCTGCATCTGTTCGGGGCGGTCGAAGCCGGCCAGCCGTTTTTCATCGCCGGCGCCGACCGGCTGGGCCGCGACATTCTCAGCCGCACCATCTATGGCACCCGGATTTCCATGACCATCGGGCTGATCGGGGTGGCGCTGAGTCTGGTATTTGGCATTCTGATGGGCGGCATTTCCGGCCTGTTCGGCGGCGTGGTCGACAATCTCATCCAGCGCTTCATCGAGTTTATTCAGTCGGTGCCGGCGATTCCGCTATGGATCGGGCTGGCCGCCGCCATTCCGGCCTCGGTGCCGCCGCTGCAGGTGTATTTCCTCATCACCATCATCCTGTCGGTGCTGGGCTGGACCAGCCTGGCACGCGTGGTGCGCGGACGGTTCCTCGCCATGCGCAACGAGGACTTCGTCAAGGCGGCGCGGCTGGATGGCTGCGGGCCGGTGCGGATCATTTTCCGCCACATGCTGCCCAGTTTCCTGAGCCACATCATCGCCACCGTCTCGCTGGCTATTCCCAGCATGATCCTGGCCGAAACCGCGCTGAGCTATCTTGGTATCGGGCTGCGCACGCCAATCGTTAGCTGGGGCGTGCTGCTGCAGGAGGCGCAGAATGTGCGCACCATCGCCTCGGCGCCCTGGCTGCTGCTGCCGGGCGGGGCGGTGGTGATTGCGGTGCTGGCGCTCAACTTCCTCGGCGATGGCCTGCGCGACGCCGCCGACCCCTATTCGGACTGAGGACGCTATGGAAAACCTGGTAGAAATCCGCGACCTCAGGATCACTTTCGCCGGTGCGGTGGATGTGGTCACCGGGCTCGATCTCGATATTCCGGCCGGCAAGACGCTGTGCCTGGTCGGCGAGAGCGGCTGCGGCAAGTCGGTGACGGCCAAGGCGATTTTGCAGGTCATCGACCATCCCGGCCGGGTATCGGGCGGCGCGATCACCTTGCGCCAGCCCGATGGCGGCCTGCTCGATATTGCCAGCACCAAGCCCTCCAGCCCGATCATGCGCGCGGTGCGCGGCGCCGATATCGCCATGATCCATCAGGAACCGATGACGTTCCTGTCGCCGCTCTACACCATCGGCAACCAGATCAGCGAAGCGCTGACGTTGCACCGCAAGCTGAGCAAGGCCGAGGCGCGGGCCGAGGGCATCAGGATGCTCGAACAGGTCGGCATGCCCGATCCGGCGCGGCGCTATGACAGCTACACCTTCCAGCTGTCGGGCGGGCAGCGGCAGCGGGCGATGATCGCCATGGCGCTGATCAACCAACCGCGCCTGCTGATTGCCGACGAGCCGACCACGGCGCTCGACGTGACCACGCAGGCCAATATTCTCGACCTGCTGGCGCAATTGCAGCGCGATACCGGCATGGCGGTGTTGTTCATCACCCATGATCTGGGCGTGGTGGCCGAAATCGCCGATGAAGTTGCGGTGATGTATCTCGGCAAGATCGTCGAGCGTGGGCCGGTCAAGGAAGTGCTGGAGCATCCCAAGCATCCTTATACGCGCGGGCTGCTGGCCTCGATGCCGCGACTGGATGGGGATTTCAAGACGCCGCTCAAGGCCATCCCCGGCATGGTGCCGCCGCCGGCGCTGCGGCCGCCCGGCTGCTCGTTCCATCCGCGCTGCGACTGGGCGCTGGCCGGGTTTTGCGACCGCATCGCCGTGCTGGAAACGCAATTGGGCGATGATCATATGGTCGCCTGCCACGCCTATGGGCCGCAGGGCGCCAAGATCAGCAGAACGCCGCTGCGCCCGCCGGCGGTGGCTGCTGCCGCGGTGCCGAAGCCGGCCGTGGTTGAGCCGCTGCTGAGCGTGCGCGCGCTGCACAAGCAGTTCCCCATCCGCGCCGGCTTTTTCCAGCGCCAGCTGGGGGCGGTGCGGGCGGTCAACGATATTTCGCTCGATATCTATCCCGGCGAAACGCTGGGGCTGGTCGGCGAAAGCGGTTGCGGCAAGTCCACGCTGGGCCAGACCATTGTCGGGCTGCATCGCGCCGATAGCGGCGCCATCAGCTTTGCCGATGGCAGCCATCCGCCGGTCGATCTGCGCACGGCCCGCGGGGCTGAGGCCAAGCGGTTGCGCACCGATATCCGCATGATCTTTCAGGATCCCACCGGCTCGCTCAATCCGCGCATGCGGGTGCGGGATATCATTGGCGAAGTGCTGCAGGTCAATGGCAGGCATAGCGCCGCTGAGATCGAGGCCAGGGTGCAATTGCTGCTCAAGCAGGTGGGGCTGAGCCCGGACTATGCCGAGCGCTATCCGCATGCCTTTTCCGGGGGGCAGCGCCAGCGCATCGCCATCGCCCGGGCGCTGGCGTCGGAGCCGCGGCTGGTGATTGCTGATGAGGCGGTGTCGGCGCTCGACGTGTCGGTGCAGACCCAGATCATCAATATGATGAAGGCGCTGCAGGCCGAGATGGGGCTGACCTATCTGTTCGTCAGCCATGATCTGGGGGTGATCGCCAATATCAGTGACCGGGTGGCCGTGATGTATGCCGGGCGCATTGTCGAAATCGGCACCACCGAGGCGATTTTCCGCAAGCCGCGCCATCCCTATACCGAGGCATTGCTGGCGGCCATTCCCGGTCAGGGCGCGGAAAAATCGGCGGGCCGGGTGCGGCTGGGCGGGCATGTGCCGGACCCGAGCCAGCAACTCACCGGCTGCGCCTTCGCCGATCGCTGCCAATATGCCCAGCCGGCGTGCCGGCAGATCGAACCACCACTGGCCGGGGCAGCGGATCATCGTTATGCCTGTATTCGGGCCGATGAACTTCAGCTGCGCACGGTCACCGGCAAGCCCGAGTTGACCGAGGCGTGAAATCGGTCGACAGACCCCGGTACAGGCGTACAATGCCTGTTCCAAGTGCTTCGGTTAGGGAACATGCATTCCACAATTCAGTTGATCGACCTGCTCGGGGCCGGCGCTTTGCTGCTTTGGGGGCTGCGGATGATCAAGACGGGCGTGATGCGCGCGTTTGGCGCCTCGCTCCGGCTGTGGATCGCCAAAGGCACCGGCAATCGCTTCGCCGCCGTCTTCTCCGGCATCATGGCAACGCTGGCGCTGCAATCGAGCACCGCTACCGCCGTCATCACCGCCTCCTTCGCCAGCAAGGGCGCCATCAATCCGCGCATGGCGCAGGCCGTCATGCTGGGCGCCAATGTGGGCACCTCCATCGCGGCGGTGATCCTGTCGCTCGATGTGCACTGGTTCGCCTCGGCGATGATTCTGGTCGGCGTCACGGTGTTTTCGTTGAGCAAATTCGCGCGCGGCAAGGGCATTGGCCGGGCCGTGCTCGGCCTTGGCCTGATGCTGCTGGCCTTGCAACTGGTTGGCAATGTCACCGGGCCGCTGCGCGAATCCGAGGTGATGGTCGCCATATTGTCAGGGCTGGCCGATGCGCCGGCTTTCGCGCTGATTCTGGCCGGCGTGTTGGCCTTTGTCTCGTCCTCGAGTCTGGCGGTGGTGCTGTTCGTGGCGCTGCTGGCTTCGGCCGGCATTGTCTCGCCGCCGCTGGCGGTGACTTTGGTGGCCGGGGCTAATCTGGGCGGCGCCATTCCCCCCATGCTGGCGGTGTTGAGCGAAGGCACCGAGGCGCGGCGGCTGACCATGGCCAATTTCGTGGTCCGGGCCATCGGCGCCATCATTCTCACCATTTTCGCCACACCGGCCGCTGGCCTGCTCGAAACCATCCTGCCGGAGGCCGATGACCTGACCATTGCCGCCCATATCGGCTTCAACCTGGCGCTGCTGGTGCTGTTCCTGCCGCTGATCGGCCCGATCGGCAAGCTCGCCGCCATGGTGGTGCCGGAGCCGGCCACCGGGCAGCGCGGCGTGCGCTATCTCGACGATACCGTGCTCGACACCCCGGCCATCGCGCTGGCGGCGGCGGCCCGCGAAACCCTGCGCGTCAGCGATATCGTGCTGCATATGCTCGAAGGCAGTCTCGAAGCGCTACGCAATCCCGGCCCGGGCGGGCGCAGCGCTGCGGCGCTGCTCGATGACGATGTCGACGCGCTTAATCAGGCCATCAAGCTCTATCTGACCCGGCTCGACCAGACCGATCTCGATCTGGAAGACGCCCGCCGCTCCGGCGAAATCATGAGCTTTGCCATCAATCTCGAACATGTCGGCGACATCATCGAATCCGGGCTCTATGACGTCGCCGCCAAGATGGCCAAGCGGCATTGGAAATTCTCCGCCGATGGCCTCGCCGAAATCACCGCGCTGTATGAGAAGACCATTCTCAACATGCAGCTGAGCCAGACGGTGTTCCTCACCGACGACCCGCAACTGGCGCGTCAGCTGGTGGCCGCCAAGGTTGAGGTGCGCCGGCTCGAGGCCGAGTCGGCCCAGAGCCATATCCAGCGCGTGCGCGAACGGGTGCCGGCCTCGGTCGAAACCAGCTCGCTGCATCTCGATCTGCTGCGTGACCTCAAGCGGATCACCGCGCATCTGGCCTCGGTGGCCTATCCCATCCTCGAAACCAAGGGCGAGCTTGATGAAAGCCGCCTGCGCCCGCACGCCGCCCTCGATCCCAGCGCGGCGTCAGAATAAATCCTGGAGTTTGCGATGAACTACGATGCCGTCCTCGCGGATATGGTTGCGGTGGCCCGCGCGGCCGGAGCCCTGACCCAGACCTATTTCAAGCGCTTCCGCGATTTGGAAATCGGCATCAAGGGACCGGCCGACTTCGTTTCCGAAGCCGACAAGGAAAGCGAGCTGCTGATCCGCAAATTCCTGTTCGAGCGCTACCCGGACTGGAGTTTCACCGGCGAGGAATTCGCCCCGGTGGACAAGGACAGCGAACACCGCTGGCTGGTGGACCCGATCGATGGCACCACCAATTTCATCAACGGCATGCATTACACCATCTCCATCGCCCTGCGCCGGGGCAATGAGACGGTGGCGGGAGCGCTCTACAATCCAGTCTCCGACGAGATGTTCACCACCATCAAGGGCAAGGGCGCCTTCATGAATGGCGAACGGCTCTGGGTGAGCGAGCAGGCCGATATCGGCCTGTTCAATGTCGGCACCGGCCTCGCCACGCCGGGCCTGTTCACCCATGATGGTTTCTACCAGCGCCTCGACGCGCTGCGCGCGCCCATCGGCGCGGTCCGCGTCGTCGGCAGTTCGGCCAATAGCTGCGCCTATGTCGCGCTCGGCCGGCTCACCGGCTATTTCGAGGAATCGGGGCTGGTCGATTGGGCGGTCGGCGTACTGCTGGTGCAGGAAGCCGGCGGCATCGTCACCGATTGGTGGGGAAGGGGGCCGGAATTCTACGAGCGCACCGGCTGCGTGATCGTGGCGAACACGGCTACGCATGCGTATTTGCTGGACAAGCTCAAGGATGCGCCGAGGAAGGATCCGAAGGACGGGTCACACTGAGGGAAATCTTCACCTCTCCCTTCGGGGGAGAGGTCGGCGCGTAGCGCCGGGTGAGGGGGCCTTTGCTGGGCGCTGTACGTGGGGAAGGCCCCCTCACCCGACCCAAGAGGGTCGACCTCTCCCCCAGAGGGAGAGGTGAAGGAAGATCAGCCCATCAACGCCAGCACGCCTTCGGGATCATCGGTGGTGATCTGCTCCACCTTGAGTTCCAGTAGTCGCGCCAGCTTGGGACGGCTTTCGTCATCCGCCCGCTTGATGGTGTAGGCGTCGATGCGCCGACCGGCGGTGTGGAAGGCGGCGATGATGTCGAAGCCCAGGCGGTCGGCTTCCAGCACCAGCGGATAGGCGAGATAGATCATTTCGGCCTTGGGTGAGGCGGCTACGGCATCGTGGACGAAGCCGGCAAAATCCTGTGAGGCTTGTAGCCGTTCCAGCGCACCATCATGGCAAGGGTCATAGCCGATGCGCAGGCCGGGCACGCCATCGGTCAGCAGGCGCACCGCCTCGGCGTCGCCGGATGACAGGATCATGTGTTGGGACACCGGGCCGACGCTGGCCTTGAATGAGGCGATGGCGGCGGCGTCGAGCGCTGTTGCATCCTCCTTATAGTCCAGTTGCAGCAGGGCCTCGGGATGCAGCCCGCCTTGCGCCAGCAGCGCGCAAAGGTCTTCCAGCAGCATCACCTTGTCGGCGAGCGGGGTGCCGTCCTGATGGCGCAGGTGAAATGAGCGCAAGGTTTCGGCGCTCAGATCGGCAACCTTGCCGTTACCGGTGGTTTCGCGCTCGACGCTGAGATCATGCAGCACCGCATAGCCCCGGTCGGCATGGATCACCAGATCCACCTCGACGCTGGCGCCGAGCCGCATGCCCTCCAGAATACGCGCGCCGGTAAACACCGGATCGCTGGCGCGGCGGCGGGCGCGATGCCATTTGAGCCAAATGCGATGGCCGTCGCGGGTGAGAAACAGGGGCGCGGTCATGCTTCTCAGGTCCGAAAAATCACCGCGCCGTCACGATAGGCCGCAATGGCTTTGGGCACCAAAGTGACGCCCTGACCGGCTTTGAATTGATTGGGGTCGGACACCATCGCCTTGATCCTGGTATCGTCGAGCAGTTCGAGATCCACCAGCCCATGCGAGCCATAATCGGTGACGCGGTGGACCTTGCCCTGGCTGTTGTCGGTGGCCGCGACGAGATCCAGCGACTCGGGGCGGATGGCCAGCGTCACGGGGCCATCGCTGACCGGCAGGGCGGTGGAATAACCCGCCTTGCTGAAAATGCCATTGCTGACACTGCCCTCGATCAGATTCATCGTGCCGATGAAGCCGGCGACAAACGGCGTCTGCGGTTCACGATAGACCACGTCGGGCCGGTCGATCTGTTCGGTCTTGCCGTCGCGCATCACCACGATGCGGTCGGCCATCGCCAGGGCTTCGTCCTGCCCATGGGTGACGAACAGCGTGGTGATCTTGAGCCGCTGCTGGATGTCCCGAACCTCTTCGCGAAGCCTTTCGCGCAAGTGCTGGTCCAGACTCGCAAAAGGTTCGTCGAGCAGCAGGATTTTGGGCTCCAGCACCAGCGAGCGGGCGAGCGCCACGCGCTGCTGTTGACCGCCCGATAGCTGGGTCACGCCGCGCGTGCCATAGCCGGAGAGGCCGACCAGATCGAGCACCTCTTCGACGCGGCGCTTGATTTCGTCGGGCGCCACCTTGCGCAGCTTGAGGCCGAAGGCGAGGTTCTTGAACACATTCATATGCGTCCACAGCGCATGGCTCTGGAACACCATGCCGGTGGGGCGACGCTCCGGCGGCACATGGGTGATGTCGTCGCCATCGATGGTCATCACGCCGCTGGTGGGGCGCTCGAAACCGCCCACCATGCGCAGCAGCGTCGACTTGCCCGAGCCGGAGGGGCCGAGCAGGCACACCAGTTCGCCATCGGCCACATCGAGCGAAAAGCTATCCACAGCGCGCACGCCGCCGGCGAAAATCTTGGAGACGTCGTTGATTTTAAGAACGGACATATGTGTTTCCTTCACCTCTCCCTTGGGGGAGAGGTCGGCGCGCAGCGCCGGGTGAGGGGGCCTTTACGGGGTGCGATGCGGGGGAAGGCCCCCTCACCCGACCCAAGAGGGTCGACCTCTCCCCCAAAGGGAGAGGTGAAGAAGGCGTCATCACCATCATCCCCCAAACCCCCGGGCAAACGAGCCGGAATTGACCACACGCCGCGCAAACAGCAGGGCGATGAAGCTGGGCACCCAGAGCAGCACCGACAGCACGGCGCCATATTGGATGACCGGCTGGTTGTTGATGAAGGAGATCATCAGCACCGGCAGGGTGCGGACCTGCGGCGCGCCGATCAGCCAGGCGCCTTCGGTCTCGTAAAAGGTGCCGACGAAGCTGAGCAGCACGGCGGCGGCAATGGTCGGGCCGGCCTGGGGCAGGGTGATCGACCAGAACACCCGGAACGGCCCGGCGCCCACATCGCGCGCCGCCTCTTCCATGCGCCGGTCGACGGCCTGAAAGGCGGCTACCGGAATCCAGATCATGAACAGCAGTGTGCCCACCAACTGGATCAGCACCACGCCCCAGAAGGTGCCGATGAGATTGAGCTGCAGGAAAATGCCGGCGATGGCGACCAGCAGGCCAAATTTGGGAAATGCATGGCCGGCGAGGAACGAGAAGAACAGCAGGTTCCGCCCCGGGAAATCCAGCCGGGCAAAGGCATAGGCGGCCGGCAGGCAGATGGCGGCGGAAATCGCCGTCACCATGGTCGCCAGCGACAGGCTCATGGTGATCGAACTCCACACATCGGCGCGGGCCAGGGTCTGGTTCCAGAAGCGCAGGCCGAATTCCTGCGGAATGACAGACGGGTAGCGCCACACATTGGTGAAGGCCCAGGTGCCCACCACCACCATCGGCAGCACGATGACCAGCGTCAGCACTACCGCCAGGGCAATGCCGGTCCAGTCGATTTTGGGTCGAACGATAACCGTCGCCATGGCCTAGGGCGTCCTGTTTTTGGCGACGGAGCGCACATAAAAGAGCCCAAAGATGATGCAGAACCCGAAGGTGATGACCGCCTGGGTGATGGCATTGGTCGGATCGTAGAGATCGCGGAAGGTGCGCTGCATGAACGGTCCCATCATTTCCGGCGCCGCCGGGCCCAGAATATAGGGCAGGGTGAAGGCCGAGAAGATGCCGAGAACGGCGAAGGAAATCGCCACCAGCATGGAATTGGTGATGCGGGGCAGGATGATGTACCAGAGCACCGCCAGCCGGCCGGCGCCGACGTCGCGGGCCGCCTCGATCGCCTGGTTGGAGACGCTGCCAAGGCCCGACAGCAGGATCAGCACGGTCAGCGGAATATTGTCCCATACCAGCCCGATCACCGGCCCCCAGGGCGTCAGATAGGGCGAGCGGATCTTGGGCAGGCTGGCGGCATTCAGCAGCAGGTCGACGGTGCCATTTGGCCCCAGCACGCGGATAAAGGCGAAGCTGAGAATGATCGAGGGCACGAACATCGGGAAGATGGCAAGGCCCTGCACATAGGCGGCCACCTTGCTGTCGGAAAACCGCAGATACAGCGCGATGGGCAGGCAGATCACCAGCAACAGGATGGCGCAGACCCCGGTGGTCCACAGCGTCATCGCCAGATTGGACAGGCTGTAGCCGTCCGAGAAAAAGAATTTATAGGTCGCGACCGAGAATTCGGTGCCCTCGGGGGTCTTGATCCAGAGCGTGGTGATGACCGCCGAAACGATCGGCCAGATCACCAGCCAGACCATCAGCAGCACCGGAACGGCCACGAGCAGGAGGCCGATGGGCCTCCTGCGTTCTGCGGCGACGGGCGTCAGTGGGCCCGCTTCGAGACTTGTCACGCGTTCGGGTCCACATTGGGCGCCACGGTGCGATACCAGCCGTCATTGATGGCCCGCTCCCAGTCCCCGCTCGGGAACACGGGGATCGAGGTCGGGATGATGTCGGCGAAGCGCTCGCGCAGTGCCGGATCGACATAATCCCAGCTGACGCCGGGGAAGCCGCCCAGTTCGGTCAGCACCGCCGACTGGATTTCTTCGCTCAGCACGAAGTCGGCCAGCTTCAGCGCCAGGGCATGATTGACGCCATTGGTGTTGATGGTCAGGCGCGAGAAGCCGCCCGGCAGGCCGAGGTCCTGCAATTGCACGAGGCCGGTGGTTTCCGGCAGCACGCCTTGCTCGATGGCCGACAGGGTCTGGTCCGACCAGGCCGGGATCATGGTGACGGCCGCCTGGCCGAGCAGCTGCAGCGACTGGGTATTGCCCGAGGTATAGGCGCCATTGTCGAACAAGGACGGGCCGATATCGTTCAGAATGTCCCAGGCGCCTGGCAGCATTGCCGCGGCATTTTCCGGCGTCGCATTGTCGACGGTGAATTTGCTGAGGTCCTGGCCATTGGCCTCCAGCACGGCGCGGCGCACGAAATTGAGCCCCGAACCGCCCTTGTTGGGCCGGTTATAGATGAACTGGCCCGGATTGGCCTTGATCCAGGTGATCAGGTCAGCCCAGGTCTTGGGGGCGTTGGCGGGGTCGAGCTTGGTGGTGTCATAGGCCAGCAGCACCTGCGAGCCGCGATAGGGCATGTTCTGCGGGATATCGAGGGCCAGCGGGTTGATCTTGGAATAATTGCTGAGTCCGGCGGTGGAGAAATCGGTCCACAGCCCCTTCTCGATGGCGCCGACCGGCTGGCGGGCGTCAAAGCCTTCAAAGAAGTCAGCCTGCGGATCGGTATTGGTGTCCATGGCGGCAATGGCGCGCTCGGCGATGGCCTGCAGGCCGGCATTGTCGCCGCCATCCACCAGATTGACGATCACGCCGGGATTGGCCGCCTCGAATTTCGGCTTGACCACATTGGTCCAGAAATCGAGGACGTTCTGGTCCGAGCTGGTGTACCAGTCGATCGTGCCTTCCGCGCCGAAGGCTATGCGGGGCAGCATCAGAGCGCCGGCGGCCGTGCCGGCGGCAAGCATGAAATCACGCCGTTTCATTGTTCTCTCCCAAAGTCCGCTCGTTAGAACGGATGTTCCACAAGGCGGTCAGTTCCGCCCGCAGGTTTCATCGATCTTGCGTCGACCTCTCCCGCAGCAAAGCTAACTACTGGTCAGAAGATTATGCAAGCGGAAACCCGTTGCTGGTCGACACGACGATCGGCGCGAACAAATCACAGGCGTGCGACAGCGGTGTAACAGCGCGAAGTGGACGGGTTTCAGGTGCAACGAAACGCGATTCAAAATGTCAGGTGTGACACGCTAGTGGACTGTAATTGAACATGAATATGTCTAGCAGTTCGCTGCGAGTGCCCAGTAGGGCGGCGGGCGTTGGGCGCGCGGCGTGGTGCAGGTGCAGGAGGGTGCGGGACGATCACAATCTGCGCCAGACAGGGCCCGACGGACGGGGCGGCAGGGTGTCGCTTGCCGTCCGTGCGGTTTCGAATGAAGTTCATCAGGCGTTCTATATTTGAAACAAATATTCTATTGTGACTGTGCGGATCAGATTCGGGCCGCCAGTTCTTCGAGCTGGGCGGCGCACATGCCCCAGCCTTCGTGGAACCCCATCTGCTTGTGGGCGGTGGCGTCTCCGGCGGTCCAGTGGCGCGCCACGGCGGTGTAGCGGGTCTTGCCGGGGCCGGCGTCCTCAAAGGTCAGGATGGCGGTGAAGAACGGCTTGGCCGATGGCGTCCAGTCGCCGGTGAAGGCGTCGGTGAACACCAGCTTCTCGTTGGGCACGATTTCCAGATATTGGCCGGCATTGGGATATTCGGTGCCGTTTTCGTCGGCCATGGTGATGAGATTGCCGCCGCCCGGCCGCAGGTCGACCTCGGCCTTGGGAGTGCTCCATGGTTTGGGCGCGAACCATTGCTTGATCAGCTCGGGCTGGGTCCAGCACTGAAAAACCTTGTCGCGCGGGGCATTCAGCACACGGCTCAGCACCAGATCGCGGTCGGTATCCTCGGTAGGCAGGGCGTTGGGCATATTGTCTCCTTGTATTGGTGTGGTCTTACCCCAGCTACGAGTGGTGCCGGGCGCTTTCGACAGCTGCAATCGGCTTCTTTGATTTTTTCCTGCTGCCATGCTCTCTGGCAGCAGCCATAGGAGATTGCCATGACCGACCCGATGCCCCCCATCACCCCGCCGCAAAGCCGCGCCGGTCGGGCGCTTGTCGGCTGGTCGGTCGCCGCGCTGGCTGAAGCCGCCGGCATGGCGGAGCTCGATATCGAGCAGTTCGAGGCTGAAATTTCCGAACCCGATACCGCCTGCCAGCGCGCCATCCGCGCCGCGCTCGAGACTGGGGGCGTGCTGTTTCTGCCAGAGCAGGGCGGGGAGGGGTTCGGCGTTCGCCTGAGATTTCCGCGCCAGACCGTCAAGCGTCTCCAGACCTGGGAAGGCGAGGGCGGCACCACCGGCGAGGACGATATCGGCTGAGCGAGCCTAGCGTCCCAAGGTCCGCAGCGCCGGCCTGAGCCGGTCGGCATGCTGTTCAAGCAGACGCTGGGCGGCGACCACGCTATCGGCGCCGGCCGCCAGCAGGATCGCGGTTTTGACCGAGCCGCCGGCCTGTTGCAGCGCTGCTGCCGCCTGCTCTTCGGACACTTTACTCACCGCCATGACAATGCCCCGCGCCCGGCTGCGCAGTTTCATATTGTCGGCGACGAGGTTGACCATGAAGCCGTCATGCACATGGCCAAGATGAATGGCCATCATGGTGGAGAGCATGTTGAGCGCGATCTTCTGTGCCGTTCCGGCCCCCATGCGGGTCGAGCCGGCAATGACCTCGGGCGGGGTGGGCAGGCAGATGGCGACGTCGACGCGGTCAAATAGCGGCGCGCCATGATTGTTGCTGATGCCGATGGTTTTGGCACCCGCCGCCCGTGCCGCCGCTACGGCTTCCATCGGGTAGGGCGTGTAGCCGCTGGCGGAAAGGGCGATGATGCAATCATTGGGCCCGACGCCCGCAGCAGCGACCTCGGCTCGACCCGCGTCAGCGTCATCCTCGGGAGCGCCTGCCATTTCGGTGAGCCCGGCGACGCCGCCGGCCAGCAGCACCTTGATCCGGTCCGGCGCAATGCCATAGGTTCCGGGCAGTTCCAGCGCGTCGGCCAGTGCCATCAGCCCCGAGCTGCCTGCGGCCACGTAAACCAGCCGGCCACCGGCGCCGAGGCATGTCGCCGCCAGTTGCGCCGCGTCGGCAATGGCGGGTACGGCCTGCTGCACCGCCCGGGCGGCCTCCGCCTGTGCGGTGGCGAGAATGTCCAGCGCTTCCAGCGGGGGCTTGGTATCAAAGCCCTTGGCGCTTGCGTGGAGCCTCTCGGTTTGCGTTGCCTTCATGCCAGTCTCCCATCGCGGCAATAATGCCAAAAAAATACCACTTGTCCAGACGATGGCAGAAACCGCAGCGCTAAAGCCTTGTTAGAACCGAAAAAAGCTCAATTGCGCCAGCAGAATGCCCCGCTTGTGCAGAATCGCTTTTTGGGACTTGGTGAATGGTATTTTATTGGTATTATAACGCCAGGGGGCGAGACTGGATCAAGCGGCGGACATTCAGGTGAGTGAACAGGTGGCTCGGGGCGAGCCGAAAATGCTGGCCTTCAAGGCCCGAGGCGCGGCATACGCTTCCGGTGGAAGCGCTGCAACTGCGCCCGCCTGCACCAGTGATCGCAGCATGGCGAGGGGGACATAGTGGACGGCCCGTCGAACGACTTCTTTGCTGCCGGTCCGGTGGTGCTGCCATCGGGTGGCCCACTCTATCTCCAGCTCAAGCGCTGGATTGAGGACGCCATCCATCGCGGCTCCATCCATCCCGGCGACGCGCTGCCCTCCGAACGCGATCTGGCCACCAAGGTCGATGTGTCGCGCGTCACGGTGCGCAAGGCGATGCTGCAACTGGTCAAGGAAGGCGTGCTGGTGCAGCGCCACGGCTCGGGTACTTTCGTGGCCCCGCAGCCCCAGCGCGTCGAACAGTCGCTATCCCAGCTCACCTCCTTCACCGAAGACATGGCGCGACGCGGCATGGCGGTGCGCGCCGAATGGCTCGACCGTGGGCTCTATCTGCCATCGCCCGAGGAAACCGTGATTCTGGGGCTGTCGTCGGGCGATCTGGTGGCGCGGATTTCCCGCCTGCGCCTCACCGGCGATATCCCGCTGGCCATCGAGCGCGCCAGCCTGTCGCCGCGTGTGCTTCCGGACCCGGCCAATATCGGCGACTCGCTGTATAAGCACCTCGACAAGACCGGCCACCGACCCATTCGCGCCATCCAGCGCATTCGCGCCGCAAATCTGGATGAGGATGACGCCCATCTGCTACAGGTGCCGACCGGTTCGGCCGGGCTCAATATCGAGCGCACCTCGTATCTCGCCTCCGGGCGAGTCATTGAATTCACCCGCTCCATCTACCGGGGCGATACCTATGATTTCGTCGCCGAACTGCGGATCGGCGACGCGCCCACGATTGGAGGCAAAACGCCGTGACTGTGACGAACCAGACCTTTATGCGCCAGGAAGTCGACGCCATTCCCGACACCGTCGCCAATTTCCTCGACCAGAGCGGGCCGGTGCTCGACGCGGCGGCTGCGGCCCTGCGCGAGCGTAACCCGAATATGGTGGTCACCGTCGCGCGCGGCTCGTCCGATCACGCCTGCTCCTATCTCAAATATGCCATCGAGCTGACGCTGGGCCTGCCGGTTGCCTCGGTCGGCCCGTCCATCGCCTCGATCTATGGCAAGGACCTCAAGCTGGCCGGCGCCGCCGCCATTGCCATTTCGCAGTCCGGCAAGTCGCCCGACATTGTCGGCATGACCCAGTCGGCCCGCCGTTCTGGCGCGACGACGATTGCCATTACCAACACCGCCGGCTCGCCTCTGGCCGAGTCGTCCGATTTCACCATCGACCTGCATGCCGGGCTCGAAAAGTCGGTTGCCGCCACCAAGACCTTTGTTACCTCGGTGGTCAGTGGGCTGGCGCTGGTCGCGCGCTGGAGCGGCGATGACGCGCTCAACGCCGCCGTCAATGATTTGCCCAACAGCCTCGCCAAGGCGGTCGCCTGCGACTGGTCGGAGATGATCGGCGCGCTGGAAGGCCATTCGGCGCTTTACGTGCTGGCGCGTGGTCCGGGCCTTGCCATCGCCAATGAAGCGGCACTGAAATTCAAGGAAACCTGCAATATCCAGGCCGCCGCCTATAGCGCCGCCGAAGTGATGCATGGTCCCGTCGCCATCGTCACGCCCGGCTATCCGGTGCTGGGCCTGGCTGCACGCGACGCCACCGAGGCGTCCGTGGCCGACATGACCCACAAGCTGGTCACGCAAGGCGCATTGGGTTTCCTCACCAGTGATCGTGCGGGCCCGGCCAAGGCGCTGCCCTTCGCCGCTACCGGCCACCCGATCACCGACCCGCTGGCGCTGATCGTCTCCTTCTATGGCTTTGTCGAAGCGCTGTCGCGCCATCGCGGTTTCAACCCCGACGTGCCGGTGGCCCTCAAGAAGGTGACCGAAACCCTATGAGCGACCTTTCCGCCATTCTGGGTGCCCGTATTTTCGACGGGCACCGCTGGCATGACGATGCGGCGCTGCTGGTCGAATTCGGCCATGTGTCGGGCATTGTGCGGTCTGACGCCGTCCCGGCCAATGCCGTGGTCACCCGGCTCGATGGCGGATCGGTGGTGCCGGGCTTTGTCGATTTGCAGGTCAATGGCGGCGGCGGGGTGCTGTTCAACAATGCGCCCAGCGTCGAGTCGATCCGCACCATCTGCGCCGCCCATGCCCAGTTCGGCACCACGGCGCTGCTGCCGACGCTGATCACCGACACGGTGGCGGTCAATGTCGCCGCCATGGCGGCCGGCAAGGCGGCGGCCGAGCAGGGCGTGCCCGGCTTTATCGGGCTGCATCTGGAAGGCCCGCATCTGTCGCTGGCCCGCAAGGGCACGCATGATCCGGCGCTGATCCGCCCGATGGATGAGGCCGATCTGGCCCGTCTCATCGCGGCGCGGGCCGATCTGCCCAATCTGATTGTCACCGTGGCGGCCGAAACCGTCACCCCCGAGCAGATTCGGGCTCTGGCTGATGCCGGCATTATCGTTAGCATCGGGCACTCGGATGCCGACGCCGCAACAGCCGGGGCCGCTGTCGCTGCGGGCGCCAGCATGGCGACGCATCTGTTCAATGCCATGAGCCAGCTCGGCAACCGCGAACCCGGCGTGGTCGGCGCCGTGCTGACCGGCGACACCGTCTGGGCCGGACTGATTGCCGATGGCATTCATGTCCACCCGGCAGCGATCGAGATTGCCTTGCGCGCCAAATCCGGCACGGGCCGCATCTTCCTCGTCACCGACGCCATGTCGCAGACCGGCACCGACCTCAAGAGCCTCACGCTCAATGGCCGCACCATCACGCGCGCCGACGGCGCACTGCGCCTGGCCGACGGTACGCTGGCCGGCGCCGATCTCGACATGATCGACGCTGTGGAATTCATGCATAGTCGCATCGGCCTGCCTTTCGAGGAGGCCCTGCGCATGGCCTCGCTCTATCCGGCGCAGGCGATGGGGATCGAAGACCAGTTCGGCCATCTGCAACCCGGCGCCATCGCCAGCTTCGCCCATCTGTCCGACGACCGGCAGATGCGCGCCACCTGGATCGCCGGTTCAGAGGTGTGGCGGGCCTGAGCGGGCGAGGGGGCTACCCCCGCCCGATATAGGGCATGGTCGTCGCCATCACCGTCATGAACTGCACATTGGCCGCCAGCGGCAGCCCGGCCATATAGAGCAGGGCGTCCACCACATGGCGCACGTCAAAGACCGGCTCGGGCAGGATGGTGCCATTGGCCTGCAACACGCCGCTGCCGATTTCCGTTGTCATCTCGGTGGCGGCATTGCCGATATCGATCTGCCCGCAGGCGATGGAAAAGGCCCGCCCATCAAGCGAGATCGCCTTGGTCAGTCCGGTGATGGCATGCTTGGTGGCGGTATAGGACGCGGCGCCGGGGCGCGGCGCATGGGCCGAAATCGACCCGTTATTGATGATCCGCCCGCCTTGCGGGGCCTGGTCTCGCATGGCCCGGAACGCTTCACGCGCAACATAGAAGGCACCATTGAGATTGGTATCGACCATCTCGCGCCAGGTGAGCACGTCAAGATCGCCGAATGAAATCGCCGGGGCAAAGCGGCCGGCATTGTTGAACACCACATCGACCCGGCCGTAGCGCTCCTTCACCCCGGCGAAGAACTGCGCCACGGCGGTCGGGTCGGTGACATCGCACATGGCCCAATATCCCCCAGTCTCGCTGGCCACGCTCTGAAGCGCCTCGGCGCGCCGGCCGCAGATCGCCACCTGATAGCCCGCCTGGGCGAAACCCAGCGCCGCCGCCCGCCCGATGCCGGCACTGCCGCCTGTCACCACCGCAACCTTGTTCTGCATTGTCCTGCTCGCTCCAATTGTGGCGGCGCTTTGTGGTCTGCCGCGTTGAGTCCCGATTTTGCGCACATTGGGGCCGCATCAGCGCTGCGTCCATGGCAGAGCATTTTGTCCGCACGGCCCGCAAAATAGCGCCCAAAATCCCCGTTTCCTGGCGCTAACTCCTTCAAAATGCGTGGATTTTAACGCATTGTTTAGCCGGGTTAACAGGTGGTTTCTATCTGTGTGCTGAATCTGCAACATACCGTTGGCAACCACATTGCTGGACCGCCAAAACGGCTTTTGCGCGATTGCGTCCTTTCCCGCCGTGCGTATGGTGGGTCTTGCGAATCCATGCATGGGATCGTTTGTCGGTCGCAGCGCGACGGCAACACACTGCACCACGAATAGTGTGGTCGCGTTACGACAAACCGCTGGGCAACCGGCACCAAGAATGACTGACTTTGGAGGTCAACTAATGAAACTCAAGAGCCTTATCCTCGGTTCTATCGCTGCTGCCGGTCTCTCGACCGCTGGCTTTGCTGCCGATCTGGGCGTCCTCACCTCGCTGGACGTTTGCGACGAGCTGGGCCTGTCGGGCCTGACCATTTCGTCCGACACCAACTGCCTGCAGATCTCGGGCTCGGTCTCGTACACCTTTGATTATGGCAACTGGAACGGCTCCGAGAACATCGCCCGTACCCCGGCTACCGCTTCGTTCGGTGGCGTGAACGCTGACGGCATCCGCAACGTTGACGTTTCCAGCGCCGTTAACCCGCTTTCTGGCTCCGCCCAGGATTGGGACTCGAAGGTTGAGACCTTCCTGAAGTTCGTTGGTACCGCTTCGAGCGATTTCGGTCCGGCCCGCGTCGTGATCAACCTGCGCCAGCGCGACTACATCCGCGCCCGTGACGGTATCACTGTTACGAACACTGACAATCACGCCCTGCGCGCCCAGGACGCTTATGTCCAGGTCGGTGATACCACCATCCTCAGCGCTGGTAAGAAGGGTTCGATCTTCAACGAAGGCGACGACGAGCCGTTCAACTTCACCGGCCTGTTCATGTCTGACGACGCCGACGTTGGCGTCTGGGAAGGCCCCGTCCGCAAGGGCGGTCACGTCATCCAGCTTGAGACCCAGTTTGGCGAAGGCTTCGTCGGTAAGATCGGTCTCGAAGCACTTGATCGCGAAGCGGCAGCCGTTGGTGGCGTGAGCCAGCCCGTCACGGACGCTGGCAGCCTGATCGGCGTGCTGCAGTACGCTGGTAGCGGCATCACCGCTCACATCAGCGGCTCCATGGGTGGCCTGCTTGACGGCGTCCAGACCACTGGCGACACCTATGCTGTCCACGCTGGCATCACTGCCACGTTCGACGCATTCAAGGTCCGTGCAGCTGGTGCTGCTGGCGGCGGCTGGACTGCTGGCGGCAACTGGAACTACTGGAACGGCCTGATCACCGGCGAAGCCAACTTCGACATGTTCAAGGTTGCTCTGTCCGGCGAATTCGCTGGCGGCACCGATCGTGTTACCCTGGCTGCTCTCGACACCGACGCCGGCTTCGGCGGCTCGATCGGCGCCAAGGTTGCTGAAGGCATCGAAATCAACATCGGCGGTCGTTACTTCAACGACGGTACCGCTGACGTTGCTGATGGCTACCAGGTTGCAGCTCAGCTCGTTGCTGCTGTCACCGAAACCATCAAGATCACCGGTGAAATCGGCGTCTATGGCCATGGTGCTGACGGCGCCCTGGCACCGATCGTCCGTAACGGCGGTCTTGCCTACTCCGACTTCTACGGTTCGGCCAAGCTCGGCTGGAACCCCGGCGGCGGCTTCGAGTCGTCGATCGGTGCCAAGGCACAGCAGAACGGTGCCTACAAGGTTACCTTCACTGCCAAGAAGGCTTTCGAGTAGTCCTTGGATTACTAGCCAATACGGAAAGGCCCGGCTCACGCCGGGCCTTTCTGCTTTTAGGCGATGCTGATGCTGACGAGCCGTTTTCTCCTATGCACTCCGCTCTCCGCATTGTCGGTTTTGCGACAGCGAAAACCGCCGCGCACCCGCCGCCCGGCTTGATTCCGGTGTTTCCGGGTGGTGGATCAGCGTGGCGCTGGACAGCGTGAAATAATCTCACGCAAACAATCACTTACCGCAGGCATTTTCGTTTCCTCGACTCCCGAAATGCACTAGCCTTGCGGCAATTGCGGACATTCACTGGAACGAGAATGATCAGGGACCTCATCAAGTGGGTCGCACCGGGACTCGCCACTGTCCTGGGCGGCACAAGCCTGTGCTTGGCGATGACTTCGGGCGAGATCGCCACCGATTTGGCAGCAAAAAGCGCGGCCGCCATGGCTGTCAGCGGCCATGACTGGGCCGAACTGGCGCTCGATGGCCGTGACCTGACCCTGAGCGGCACCGCGACCGACCCGATTGCGGTGAAGGCCGCGACGACACGCCTCGCCAGCATTGCTGGCATGGGGCCGGTCACAACTGAGGTGGCCCTCGCGCCTCTGGCCAAGCCCTATCACTTTACCGCCAGCATCAAGCAGGGCGCCGTCAGTCTTGCCGGTGGCGTTCCGGATGAAACCACGCGACAGCGCCTATTGGCGCGCGCCGGGCTGACGCAGGGCGAGCTGGACTTGCGCTCGGGCACGCCGGAGCGGCGCAGCTGGGTTGCTGGCGCCGAATTCGCCATCGACCAGCTGCAATATTTCGACCAGGGGCAGGCTGTCATTTCCGATCTGACGGTCAACCTCACTGGTCGCGCCAAATCCGAACGCGCCTTTCGGGATCTGCTGATCGTCATGCGGGCCGGTGCACCGGCCGGGGTGACGCTCGGCGCGGTCGACATCACGCCTGCGCTCGTTGCGCCCTATCAGTGGAGCGCCAGTTTTGATGGCAAGCGCATCGATGTCACCGGCTTTGTGCCCAATGATGCCATGGATGAGCGCTATCGCACCGCCGATGTCTCCGGCCTGCCAGTAGCCACCGGCTTGGCATTGGGCTCCGGCGAACCCGCTGGTTTTGCAGAGCTTTCCCAGCAATTGATTGAACAATTGGCCCGCCTCGATTACGGCACGGCCAGCATCACCGATAGTGACAGCACGCTGAGCGGCGCGCCGCCCTCGCTGGAAGTTGCCCAGGCCATTGTCGACACGCTGGCGCCCAGCGGCAGTATCGTGGTGCTCGAACCGCCCCGCATCGCCGAGTATTGGATGAGCGCCACCCGCCAGCCCGGCGGCGTCGTGGTTTTCGACGGCTATGCGCCCGACGAAGCCACCCGCGAAGCCTTCAGTCTGCTCGAAGGCGCCGATACCAGCTATCTCCAGCTGGGCCGTGGTGCTCCCGAACGCTATCGCTCGGGCGCCGATTTCGGTCTGGCGGCGCTCGCGCTAATGAGCGAGGGGCGCATCGCGCTCCGCGACAATGTGCTGACCATTGCCGGCATTGCCCGCTCCGGCGCCGATTATGCAACGCTGCTGGCGATTTTGGCGGATCAGGCGCCGCAGGGCCTGGTGCTGGCCCGTGCCGAAATCGAAGCCCCACGCATTGCCAATTATGACTGGTCGGCCACCAAGGATATCGCCGGCACCATCGCCCTGGCCGGTGCGGTGCCAAGCCCGAATGATGCAGCACTTCTGCTCAGTGCGGCCGGGCAGGGCGCAACGGAAACAATGACTTACGCCTCCGGCGCCCCGCGAGATTTTGTGGCCGTCGCCCAGACCGGCCTCGGCCTGCTGCAGGGGCTGAGCGAGGGCAGGGTCGTTTATGACGGCCATGGCTGGACGTTGACCGGCACGGCCAGTTCGCCCTCCGCCAAAGCTGCGCTCGAAGCCGATTTTGTCAGCCGCCAGCTCGCGGCCAGTGGCTGGTCGATGGCCGTCGCCGAACCGCAGGGCGGCAACCCGACCGTTGCCATTGCCGCGACCGAGGCCGAGATCGCTGAACCGGTTGTCGCAGAACCAGCAGTCGCCGAACCCGTCATCGCGGCGGAAGCGGCCCCGGTTGCTGCCCCATCTGCGCCAGCCATCGATCCCGATTATGCCTTCTCCGCCAGCCGCGCCGCCGATGGCACCGTCATTCTGAGCGGCCAACTGCCCACCGACGCCGCCATGCGCTATTTCGGCACCATCAGCGGCGGCGATTTTGCCGCGGTCAGTCTCGCCCAAGGCGCGCCGGCAGATTTCCTCGCCAGCGCCGAAACCGGCCTGCGCGCCCTGTTGCAGCTCAGCGAAGGTCAGCTCAATTTTGCCAATGGCAACTGGTCCCTCAGTGGCGTTGCCGCTGATGCGACGACCCAGACCACGGTCCTGGCAGCGTTGAACGCCGATCCCGGCGCCGCGACATGGGGCACTAACATCGATCTGCCGGCCCCGACTCCAGAACCCGAGCCGGCTGCGGCTCCGAGCCAGCCGGTGGCGACGCTGCCGGTCGATATCACTGCCTGCGCCGCGCAAGTGGCTGATTTTTCGGCACGAAACGCCATTCTCTTCCAGTCTGGTGCGGCCATCATCGCGGCGGAATCCGCTGCTGCGCTGGACGAATTGTCGATGTATCTGGCGGCCTGCCCGGATGCCGTGGTGCATGTCGAAGGCCATACGGATTCAGACGGCGACGAAGCGCTGAACCTGGCATTGTCGGTGGCCCGCGCCGAGGCCGTGGTCGGCGCCTTGGTGGCGCGTGGCATCGGGGCAGGGCGGCTCTATGCCATCGGCTATGGCGAGTCAGTGCCGGTGGCGGATAATGCCACGGCGCAGGGCAAGCGGCTCAACCGCCGCATCGTCGTTATCGTGCAGCCGCAGCACTTCTGAGACGGGCAAGCATGACGATGAATTGGAATTCGCTGGGCTATCTGCTGGGCTTTTACTGGCCCTATCTGGCGGCAGCGGGGCTGATCGGCCTCGTTGTCGGCTGGCGCAGCTTTGCGCCGAGGGCGTGAGATGAGCAATCTGGCCCCTATCGGCGAAACCGCGCTGCTGCTGGCGGCGGCCTATCTCATCGGCTGCATCGTCGGCTATGGCCTGCGCCGCATGCTCCATGCCGCCCGCGGCACCAGGCAGGTTGGTCGGCCCGTTGAGGGCCATACCGGCACCCAATAAAGCTGCCAAATCAAAGCAATCGCGCGGTCGCTTGAATCAACGTGCCAGGTGCCGAGCACCCTAAGCCGCCCGGCCCAACAGTTGCGTGCTGGTGCGAATGACGAATTCGGCCACCGCTTCGATTTCCTCGCGCTGATCGAACAGCGCCGGCGAGCCCTGCCCGGCAATGGTCAGCGCCACCGCGTCAGGCCGGCGGCGGGTCATTTCATCGAAGGTTTCGCGGCGCAGCTGGTCGGTCAGCTGGGTGCGCAGCAGCATCAGAGGGGCGCAGCGCAGGGCGTCGAACAGCGGCCATTGCGCCATCAGCACGTCATCGAAATTGATGCTGGCCAGCGCTTCGATCAGCCGACGATCATAAAGCGGCTTGGCGCGGCCGCGCTTGTCGATGACGTGGCTGCGCGCCAATAGCGCATCCAGCCGCGTATCGGGCAGGCCGGGATAGTCGCCGCTCAGAATGCGCCGGAAGCCGGCCGTGACCGCCTTGGCCCCGCGCAGGCTTTCCACATGCGCCAGATTGTTGCGCAGCCGCACAATGCCGCGCGAGTCGGTCACCGGACCGGAATCGAGCAGGACGGTGCCGGCGATCAGCAGCGGATGATTGGCCGCCAGCATCATCGCCACCTGGCCGCCATGGCCCTGGCCCAGCACCACCGCCTTGCCAATGCCGAGCGCGGCCAGCACCGAGGCGACGTCGTGCGCATCGGCCGGCGAGCCATAATCTTCCGCCCGTCGACGGTCATCGGCGCGGCCACGCCCCGGCAGGTCGAGCAGCACCACCGGCCAGGCGCCGCCGCCAACGCGGCGGAAATAGCCGGCAAATTCGGTAAAATCGCTCATATTGCGCTGATAGCCGGGAATGCAGATCACCGGCAGCCGCTGGCTCGATAGCTGTCCGGCCACATGCACGGCCGCGCGCAACCCGCCCGCCAGCGTCACCTGGGTGACCGGCAGTTCGGCAAAGGCGGGGTGATCGGCGGGAAATTTTCTGGGGCGGGGCATGGCAAATCTCGATGCGCCATTTTGCGGTAGTCGCCCCGCCGCCTCAAGCCTTATTGCGGGCGAATACTGCGCAATGCCTGTTGCAGTGTCACCGGGGCGTCGCCCAGCCGCTCGCGATACACCAGATAATTGCCCAGCACCCGCTTCACATAGGTCCGGGTTTCCTGAAACGGAATCAGTTCGACCCAGATCACCGGATCGACATTGGGCAGGCGCGGATCGCCATAGGCCTTGATCCATTTATTGGCATTGCCCGGCCCGGCATTATAGGCGGCCGCCGCGAGCACCAGCGAGCCGTCATAGCGATCCAGCTGCGTGCCGAGATAGGTCGAGCCCAACAGCGCATTATATTCGGCGTCGCTGACCAGCCGGCTGGGCGAATAGTCGACGCCAACCTTGCGGGCCACCTCCTGCGCCGTGCCCGGCATCAATTGCATCAGCCCGCGCGCGCCAACCGGCGACACGGCGTCGAGCTGAAACATCGATTCCTGCCGCGCCACGGCATAAACCGCCGCCCGGTCCGCTGCCAGCACGGCCGTATCGGGCAGGCTGGACTTGGGAAAGCTGAAACTGTCGAGCGGGGTGCCGCGCTGATCGGCCGTCGCGGCGATCGAAATCGCCAGCTGCGGCGCGCCGATTTCGGTCGCCAGCCGCGCCGCCAGCAGCAATTCGCCGCCGCCGGCCTGCGCCGTGCCGAAATTGCGCAGCAGTGGCAGGGCCAAATTGGCCTGGCCGTTATCGGCCAATAGGCGCACCGCCTGCACCACCGGATGAATATTGAACAGCGCCTCGCTGGGCTCGCTATCGGGCAGGGGCCGCAGCCCCACGCCAGCTTCGCCCAGCTCGGTGCGGGCCAGCTGGCCGTAATACACCACGCCATAACCGGCGGCGATTTGCAGCGCGGCGCGGGCGGCCTCGGTGTCGCCCAGCTTCAGTTCGGCCCGCGCCAGCCAGTAATTGGCCTGGGTGACAGTGTCGGGCAGGGTGGATAGGGCCGCCATGGCGGTGAAATGGGTTTTGGCGCTCGCCGCATCGTTGAGAAACGACAGGGCGATCCAACCAGCGTGGAAATGGGCCTCTACCAAGCGGCCTTCGGGGCCGGTGCTGTAGCCGGCGGCGGCCTGATAGGCCAGCTTTGGTTCTCCGATATCGAGCAGCTTGCGCACCAGCAATCGCCGCTCGGTCCACCATTCGGCGGCATCGGGCAGGTCCGCCGGGGCTTTGGCTAGCCAATCGACGGCGCTCTGCCACAGCTCGAACTGCCGCGCCCGCTGCACCCGCGAGAAGATGAAGACCGGGTTGGACCGCATCGACGGATCGACGCTGTCGAGCAGCTTTTTGGCGTCCGCATCCTTGCGCGCCACCGCAGCCCGCGCCACCACCAGCGATTGCTGGGCCGCGCTCAGATGCGGCAGCAACCGTTCGCTGGCCCGCGCCCGGTCATGCATCATCAAATGCACGGCACGGGCCCAATGCGCCTCGCGGTCGAGCAGGGGACCAAGCGTCTCGAGCACGGCGGCTTCCTGCGTCTCGGTCAGGAAATTGTCGACCCACAGGCTCTTGGCGATTCCGCCGGCGAGGCTGGTTTCACCCTGCGCCAGATAGGCACCGGCCAGCAGGATCTGCCCATCTATGGTATTGGGCGGGGCGTCGCCCAGGGCGGCTATGATCGCTGCCGGAGCGGGTTCGGCCTTGCTCAGCGATTGCTCGATGCGGGTGCGATAGAGGCTCGCAGCGGCGAAATCGGGGGCGTCAGCGGCGAATGTTTCGATGGTGGCAGCGTCGATGGCGCGGGGATTAAAATAGATCGCAGCCCACTGGATGGTGCGGCGCTCGGTATCGGGCAGCGTCGTCGCCTGCGCAAAAGCCACTGTCGCATCGCCGCTCACCAGCTCGGTCAGGGCGTCGCGGAAGCTCTGTGAGCCCTTGGCCTCGGCCGCGGGCGTGCCGCTGCTCGGCGGCAAGGCGCCGGTGGTTACCGGGTCGATCAGTTCATTGGTCGTCGCATGGGGAAGGGGGGCAAAGCTCGCCAGACCCAAAACCGCTGCGATGAGACCGGCTGCCAGTCGCCGTTGCATCTGCCGTCCTGCTGGTACGCATTTCTCGATCCAACAGGGTGCCCCCATCCTGCGGTTAAGCCATCGTTACCCAGTTTGGGTAAACACTCGGTTGCGGCGGCGATGTTTCCTGCGGGATGAAGCCAACGAAACATTGTCGCGGCGGCGAAGTGAAAGTATGGTGCGGCCCACAAATCAGCTGCCATCCAGGCAGTTCATACCATCCGGCCACGGCTGAACTGTGGCATTTAAATCAAGGACGTCCCGACAATGCTGCGAGGATCGATTACGGCGCTCATCACTCCCATGCTCAATGGGAACGTCGATGAGAAAGCCTTCGCCAGCTTTGTCGACTGGCAGATTGCTGAGGGCACCCATGGCCTGGTGCCGGTCGGCACCACCGGCGAAAGCCCCACGGTGAGCCATGAAGAGCATCGCCGCATCGTCGAAATCTGCGTCGAAGTCGCCAATAAGCGCGTTCCGGTGATTGCCGGCGCTGGCTCGAACTCGACCACTGAAGCCGTCGCCCTGGCCAAGTTCGCCGAAGAAATCGGCGCCGATGCCGTGCTGTCGGTCGTGCCCTATTACAATAAGCCCAATCAGGAAGGGCTGTTCCAGCACTTCTCCGCCGTGGCCAAGGCCGTGGGCATTCCGGTCATTCTCTATAGCGTTCCCAGCCGCACCACGGTCGATCTCACCGTCGACACCATTGCGCGCCTGCACGAAGCCCATGCCAATATCATCGGCGTCAAGGATGCGACGGCCGATCTGGGCCGGGCCAGCCTGCAGCGCGTCAAGCTTGGCGACGACTTCATCCTGCTCTCGGGCGAGGATATCACCGCGCTGGGCTTCAACGCCCATGGCGGCAATGGCTGTATCTCGGTGAGTTCCAACGTTGCGCCGCGCCTCTGCTCGCAGCTGCAGGAGCTGTCGCTGGCCGGCGATTTCGCCGCTGCCCGCGCCGTCCAGAACAAGCTGGTTTACCTGCACAAGAACATGTTCATCGAGCCCAGCCCGGCGCCGGTGAAATATGCCGCCAGCCGCCTCAACCTCTGCGCCAACGAGATGCGGCTGCCCGTCGTGCCGATGACGAAGGAAGGCGAAGCGGCGGTGGACTTTGCAATGCGGCACGCAGGCCTTATCTAGAGCCCATGGCACCCAAGAACGACAAAGCGAAAAACGGAGTGATCAGCCACGGTCTCGTGGCTGAAAACCGTCGCTCGCGCTACGACTATGAAATCGGCGAGACGCTTGAGGCCGGGCTGGTATTGACCGGCACCGAGGTCAAATCCCTGCGCCTGGGCAAAGCCCAGATCACCGAGGCCTATGCCTCGCCCGAAAAGGGCGAGCTGTGGCTGATCAACGCCCATATTCCTGAGTATCTGCAGGCTAACCGCTTCAACCACGAGGAGCGCCGTCCGCGTAAGCTCCTGGTCTCGCGCAAGCAACTGGCCCATCTCGACCAGGAAGTGTCCCGCGCCGGCAATACCATCGTGCCGCTCAAGCTGTTCTTCAACGACCAGGGCCGCGCCAAGGTGCTGATCGGCATCGGCAAGGGCAAGAAGAACTACGACAAGCGCGAAACCGAGCGCAACCGCGACTGGAACCGCGACAAATCCCGCATCATGAAAGAGGGCGGCCGGGGCTAAGGCTTCGCCTTCACCTGACTGGCCTATCCCCACCCACGATGTCACCCCGGCGTAGAGCCGGGGCCCATCCTGAGACCATGCCGGTGAACCCATCTCGAGATGGGTCCCGGCTCAGGGCCGGGATGACACCGCGTTTAGCTGCTGGAATTGTCGGGTGAGGGCGCTACTCGGCGTCGTCCGCCACCGGCGCAACCGGCGCCACCACCGGCCTCGTGCTCGGTGGGCGGCCGACCGTCTTGGCCAGGTCGGCGACGTCGATGAAGAAATCCGCCTGCCGGCGCAGATCGTCCGAAATCATCGGGGTGGAGGTGGTCAGTGTCGACACCACGGTCACGCGCTTGCCCTTGCGCTGCAGCGCCACCACCAGCGCGGTGAAGTCGCCATCGCCGGAAAACAACACCATGTGATCGTAATAGGGGGCCAGCTCCAGCGCATCGACGCAGAGCTCGATGTCCATATTGCCCTTCACCTTGCGGCGCCCGGTTGAGTCGGTGAACTCCTTGGCCGGCTTGGTTATGACGGTGAAGCCATTATAGTCGAGCCAGTCGATCAGGGGCCGGATCGACGAGTATTCCTGCTCCTCGATTAGCGCCGTGTAATAATTGGCGCGCAGCAGATAGGCCCTGGCGGCAAAATCGGCCAGCAGCTTGCGATAATCGATATCGACGCCGATGGCTTTGGACGTCGCATATAGATTGGCGCCGTCGATAAACAGCACGATTTTTTCGCGGGGGTCGATGGGCATCTCAAATCTCCCGATGGCGGTGTGCCCCGACTAGAACAAGGGCCACGAAAAAGTGGCTGGAATGGATGACTTAAATTCCGCAGAGAGCATTAATTTCGGTATTCGCATGTTTTCTGGCGGCGAGCAAGATATGGCTGAATGGGCGCTGCATGGCCGCTGCGCACAGAGCGGGGCAGGCAATCCTTGTGCCAGCCGGACCACTGGTGTATGGGATGCGTTCATTCCATAAGTTTTGGAGACGTTCGTGGCCCGCGTCACCGTTGAAGATTGCATTGAAAAGATCGAGAACCGCTTCGATCTCGTTCTCATGGCTGCCCACCGGGCGCGCATGATTTCGGCTGGCGCCCAGATCACCGTTCCGCGCGACAACGACAAGAATCCTGTTGTTGCGCTGCGTGAAATCGGCGACGGCGCCATTTCGCCCGACGATCTGCGTGAGGATCTGATCCACTCGCTGCAGAAATATGTCGAAGTCGACGAGCCCGAGAGCCATGCGGCTCCAATGATTGGTGGCGACGACGATTCGATCAGTTTCGATACCATCAGCGAAGAAGAACTGCTGCGCGGTATCGAAAGCCTGGCTCCGCCAGAGCGCCGCGACGACTAAATACGCGTCGTCTCGCGAAAATTATCAACACCCTCGGCGCCAGCCGGGGGTGTTTTTGTTTGATCCTGCCCAAACATCACCCGCGACAGCCTCGCCCATCAAGGGGGAGGTGCCGTTCCGTGCTTGGGGCAGCATGGTGCCAACTCCGCTGCGCTGTACCTCCCCCTTGATGGGGGAGGCTAGGAGGGGGTGGAGCCACAGCCGCGATACTCCCGTTCATCCCTCATCGCACCCCAGATACTCCGTCGCCGCCCTTTCCCATTTTCTTTCAAAGCGCTAAGCTCATTCCTTCGAGCGAGCGGCAGCCACCCCCATGATGCGTCAGTATGAGCTTGTCGAACGTGTTCAGGCTTACAATCCTGACGTCGACGAGCAGTTGTTGAATAAGGCCTATGTGTACGCCATGCAGAAGCATGGCTCGCAGAAGCGCGCCTCCGGCGACCCCTATTTCAATCATCCCCTCGAAGTGGCGGCCATCCTGACCGAGCTCAAGCTCGATGATGCCTCCATCGCTGTCGGCCTACTGCACGACACTATCGAGGATACCGACGCCACCCGCGCCGAAATCGATCAGCTGTTCGGCGCCGAAATCGGAGCCATTGTCGATGGCCTGACCAAGATCGACCGGCTGAACCTGGTGTCGCGCGAGGAAGCGCAGGCGGAAAACCTGCGCAAGCTGCTGCTGGCCATCAGCCAGGACGTGCGCGTTCTGCTGGTCAAGCTCGCCGACCGCCTGCACAATATGCGCACCCTGCATTATATGCCGCCCGAAAAGCGGACGCGTATCGCGCAGGAAACCATGGATATCTATGCGCCGCTCGCCGGCCGCATGGGTATGCAGGACATGCGCAACGAGCTGGAGAATATCTCCTTCAAGATCCTGCAGCCTGAGCATTATCAGGCCATCGTCACCCGCCTTGACGAAATGCAGGAAACCTATCGCGAAACCATCGCCACCATCTCGACCGAGCTGACCGAGCGGTTGTCCGCCGAAGGCATCACCGCGCGGGTCAAGGCGCGGGTGAAATCGCCCTTTTCGATCTTCAACAAGATCGAGCGCAAATCCATCGCGCTGGAACAGCTCTCCGACATGATCGGCTTCCGCGTCATCGTCGGCTCCATCGAGGAATGCTACCGCACCATCGGGGTGGTCCATACCAAATGGAAAGTCGTGCCCGGGCGCTTCAAGGACTATATCTCGGTCCCCAAGCATAACGACTACCAGTCGATCCACACCACCATTGTCGGCCCCGGCCGCCAGCGCGCCGAGCTGCAGATTCGCACCGAGGAAATGGATCTGGTCGCCGAGTTCGGCATCGCCGCCCATTCGCTCTACAAGGATGGCGCGTCGGCCGATCTCAGCCGCATCGAGAATGAATCGCAGGCCTATGGCTCGCTGCGCTCCACCATCGCCCACCTCACCACCGGCAATTCCTCCACCGAGGATTTCCTCGAATATACCAAGCTGGAGCTGTTCCAGGATCAGGTGTTCTGCTTCACCCCGCGCGGGCGGCTGATTGCCCTGCCGCGCGGCGCCACGCCCATCGACTTCGCCTATGCCCTGCATACCGATATCGGCGACACCACGGTTGGCGCCAAGATCAACGGCTCCATTCTGCCGCTGGTGACCCAGCTGCGCAGCGGCGACGAAGTCGAAATCATCCGCGACCAGAACCATCTGCCGCCGCTCAACTGGCTCGGCATTGCTGCCACCGGCAAGGCCCGCGCCGCCATTCGCCGTTCGGTGCGCCATGCCGCGACGCAGCGCGCGCTGGCGCTGGGCGAGCATGTGCTGGCCATGCTGCTTGAGCGCGAAGGCGTCATGCTCGATGACAGCGAGGCCAAGGCCTTGGCCGAGGCGCTGGCTTTGCCCAACCGGCGCGATCTGCTGATCGCCGTGGGTGAGGGCAAGATCGGCTCCGAGCCGCTGGCCGCCGAACTGGCTAAGCTCAAGGGGCTGCGCAAGCGTCGCCGCAAGCTCGATCTGCCGGTCGCCGACACCGCCGATGGCTGGTTTGCCCTGCGCTCCACCGACCTGTTCCGCTTCCGCGTGCCGGGCGGCCAGCGCTCGGGTCCGCGCGCCAAGGCGGCTTTGGCCCAGCTCGATTTCCATATGAATGTGGTGGTGTCGGGGGAGGGCGTCGTGCCCGGCGACCGGCTGGTCGGCATCCTGCAGCCCGATAGCCCGATGCTGGTCTATCCGATCCATTCCGAAGCGCTGATCGACAAGCATGACAGCGATGTGGCCTGGGTCGACGTGCGCTGGAACATCGCCAGCACTGATGATCGGCTCTATCCCACGGTCATCACCATGGAGAGCGTCAACAAGCCCGGCTCGCTGGCGCAGATTTCCTCGGCCATCGCCGCCTGCGACGCCAACATCAACAATCTCGTGATGCGGATGATTTCGCCCGACTTTCACCAGATGATCTTTGAAATCGAGGTGCGCGACCTTGCGCAACTGACCGATGTTCTGGCAACGCTCAAGCGCAGCCCCGGCCTCAGCGCCGTACAGCGCGCCGGTGTGCGCGAAGCGGGCATGATTTCGACCCTGGAATGGGACGGCAAGGTTGATAAGAGGTTTGTTGATGACGAAAGATGACGTGCTGGCGATTTTCCGGGAATGCGGCGCCATGCTCGAAGGCCATTTCATCCTGTCGTCGGGCTTGCGCTCGCCGGTGTTCCTGCAAAAGGCCAAAGTCTTTCAATACGCCGCCCAGACCGAAAAGCTGTGCAAGGCGCTGGCCGACAAGATTCGCGCCGAAGGCTTTGGCGACGCCACCAAGGTCGTTTCGCCCGCCATTGGCGGCATCATTCCCGGCTACGAAACCGCGCGCCAACTCGGCCTCCCGGCCCTTTATACCGAACGCGTCGACGGCAAATTCGAACTGCGCCGCGGCTTTGAAATTTCGCCTGACGACAAGGTGATCGTGGTGGAAGACATCGTCTCCACTGGCCTCTCCATCCGCGAATGCGTCGAAGCTTTGCGCGGCATCGGCGCCAATGTCATTGCCGCCGCCTGCCTGATCGACCGGTCCGGCGGCGAAGCCGATGTCGGCGTGCCGCTGGTCAGCCTCATCGAATTCAAGGTTCCCGCCTATCCCGCCGACCAACTCCCCCCCGAACTGGCAGCCATCCCCCCCATCAAGCCCGGCAGCCGCGGCATTCAGGGGGTGAAGTGATCCGCATCGTGCTTGTGGCACCCTTGTGCGACACAAACCGGCCCGATACCTCCCCCTTGATGGGGGAGGCTAGGAGGGGGTGGGGCCACACGTACGGAGCGGTGACCCCATGATCATCGGCCTAGGCTCCGACCTCTGCCAGATTGCGCGGGTGCAAAAGACCCTCGACCGCTATGGCGAGCGCTTCACCCAGCGCTGTTTTACCGAGATCGAGCGCCGCAAATCCGACCGCCGTGCTCAGCGCGCTGCCTCCTACGCCAAGCGCTTTGCTGCCAAGGAAGCCTGCTCCAAGGCGCTGGGTACCGGCATCAGCTGGGGCGTCTATTGGCGCGATATGGGCGTGGTGAACCTGCCCTCGGGCAAACCCACGATGAATTTGACCAATGGCGCGGCAAAAGCGCTGGCCCGGCTTGTGCCGCCCGGCCACGAAGCCCACATCCACCTGACCATCACTGACGATGCGGGCCTGGCCCAGGCTTTCGTCATCATCGAGGCGCTGCCCATTGCTCCGATACGCTAAGGTCATCGGCAATAGTTTCGCACGCATTGATTGCAATCGAAGCGCCAGCAGAATAACGCTGCCGCGCTACCTTTTTCGGGGAAATTCATGAGCCAGCCCACTGACAAGTCCATCAAGAAGGCCCCGGCCAATGAATGGGTCGAAACCATCGTCGTGGTGGTCGAGGCGCTGCTGATCGCCATCGTGCTGCGCTCGTTCCTCTACCAGCCCTTTTCCATCCCCACCGCCTCGATGCAGCAGACGCTGATGATCGGCGATTATTTCGTCGCCAATAAATTCGTCTGGGGCTACGGCAAGCATTCCTTCTCGCTCGGCCGCTACGGCGATTTCACCGCGCTGGATTTCGAACTGCCGATCAATAACCGTATTCTCGGCCGTGAGCCCAATCGCGGCGATGTCGCCGTGTTCCGCCCGGTGCCGCAGAATATGGAATATATCAAGCGCGTCGTCGGCCTGCCGGGCGATACCATCCAGGTCCAGCAGGGCCGGCTCTACATCAACGGCACCATGGTCGAACGCGAGGAAATCGGTAAGGCGCAGGATACCGACAGCAATGGCGATACCCGCGACGTCACGGTCTATCGCGAGACCTTCCCCGAGGGCTCGACCCACACCATTCAGGAAATCTCCGATAACGGCCCGCTCGACAACACCTCCGAATATGTCGTGCCCGCCGGCCATTACTTCATGATGGGTGACAACCGCGACCGATCTGCCGACAGCCGCGTGCTGAGCCAGGTCGGCTATGTGCCGGCGATCAATCTGATCGCCAAGGCCGAAGCGCGCTTCTTCTCCATCAAGGACAATCTGCCGCCCTGGCAGCTGTGGCAGTGGCCGGCCAATGTGCGCTGGGACCGCATGTTCCAGTCGATCGATCGATGAGTCGTGCCGCGCGCAGCCATGAAAAACTGCAATTCCGGCTCGGCTATAAATTTGCCGATCCGGAACTGCTGAACCGCGCGCTCACCCATTCCAGCGCCGTCTCTCCGGCGCGGCGCATCGAGCGCTCCTATCAGCGCCTCGAATTTCTCGGCGACCGCGTGCTGGGGCTCGTTGTCGCCGACATGCTGTATCGCCGCTATCCCAAGGCCAATGAGGGCGAGCTGAGCCGCACCCTCAATACGCTGGTGCGCAAGGAAACCTGCGCCATCATTGCCCGCACCCTCGATCTGGGCAGTGAGATGATTTTGGGCGAGAGCGAAGCCCGCACGGGCGGCGCCGAAAAGGAAGCCATTCTCGGCGACGTGACCGAAGCGGTCATCGGCGCGATTTATTGCGACGGCGGCATGAACAAGGCTTATGAATTCGTCGAGCGCATGTTCGAGGAATTTCTCGCCGACGGCCAGGCCAACAAGGCCGATGCCAAGACCACCCTGCAGGAATGGGCCCAGGCCCGGGGCCTCGAACCGCCGACCTATACCCAGACTGACCGGCGTGGTCCCGACCACGCCCCCGAATTCACCATCACTGTCACTCTGGGCGAATTTGAACCGCTGAGCGCCACCGGCCCTTCCAAGAAGATTGCCGAACACAAGGCCGCCGAGCTGTTTCTCATCGCCCAGCAGGTATGGCAGGAACCCAAAGGCACACCGCAATGACCGAATCCATCCCTCCCATCCCGACCATCGAACCGATCGACACCGCCTGCGGCTTCATCGCCCTGGTTGGTGCTCCCAATGCCGGCAAGTCGACCCTGCTCAACGCCCTGGTCGGCACCAAGGTTTCCATCGTCACCCACAAGGCGCAGACCACCCGCAGCCAGGTGCGCGGCGTGGTGACGCTCGACAAGGCCCAATTGGTGTTCATCGACACGCCCGGCATTTTCGCGCCCAAGCGCCGGCTCGACCGCGCCATGGTCGATAGCGCCTGGGGCGGGGCAGGGGATGCCGACATCGTCGCCCTGATTGTCGACGTTGACAGGGGTTTGACGGCGGAACTTGAATCTTTGCTTGAAGGGCTGGAGAACGTCCGCCACCCGCGCATCCTGATCCTCAACAAGATCGACACGGTCAAGAACGAGGAACTGCTCAAGCTTTCCGCCGCCATCAATGAAAAGCTGCGCTTCGAAGCGACCTTCATGATTTCGGCGCTCAAGGGCTATGGCGTTGCCGACTTCATGGAGTGGTGCATCAAGCACATTCCGCCCGGTCCCTGGCATTTCCCCGAGGATCACCTCACCGATCTGACCATGGCGATCACCGCCGCCGAGATCACCCGCGAGAAGCTGTTCCTGCGCGTCCACGACGAAATTCCCTACAACACTACGGTCGAAACCGAGTCCTTCAAGATCCAGAAGGACGGCTCCTACAAGATCGACCAGGTGGTCTATGTGACCCGCGACAGCCACAAGAAGATCGTGCTCGGTGCCGGCGGCCAGACCATCAAATCCATCGGCCAGGAGAGCCGCAAGGAATTGATGGAAATGTACGAGGTGCCGATTCACCTCTTCCTCTTCGTCAAAGTCCGCGAAAAGTGGGGCGACGACCCCGAACGCTACCGCGAAATGGGCCTGGAATACCCCCATGGGAAGGGCTGACACGGCCCCGATCCTTCAGTCGTCACCCTTCTCCCCCTGTGGGAGAAGGGAAGGAAGTAGCCATGGAATGGACCGCTGACGCCCTGCTGATCGGCGTTCGTCGCCACGGCGAAAGCAGCGTCATTGCCGAGGCCATGGTCGCCGGGCGTGGGCGCTCCCTTGGCCTAGTGCGCGGCGGCCGTTCCAGCAAGCTCGCCGCCGCCCTACAGCCCGGCAATACCGTCCAGCTCACCTGGCGCGGCCGCCTCGAAAGCCACCTCGGCATTTTCACCGTCGAACTGCTGCAGGCCCGCGCCGCCGAACTGATCATCGACCGCACCCGGCTCTATCTCAGCCAGCTGGTTTGCGACCATCTCCGCCTGCTGCCCGAGCGCGATCCGCATGATCGCCTGCTCGGCATGGGCTTGCGTCTCATCGACGGCGCCCCCGACGGCGTGGCTCTGGCCCGGTTCGAGCTGGCCGTGCTCGACGAACTGGGCTTCGGCCTTGATCTCAGCGTCTGCGCCGTCACCGGCGTTACCGACGACCTCACCCACGTCTCGCCCAAAACCGGCCGCGCCGTCTGTCGCGCCGCCGCCGCGCCCTATCTTGACCGCCTGCTGCCGCTGCCCAGCTTCCTCACCGCCCGCGGCAATGCCAGCCCCCACGACATCGGCGACGCCCTCCGCCTCAGCGGCCACTTCCTCGACCTGCACATCTGGGCCCCCCGCGAGCTGGCCCACCCGGCCACCCGGGAACTGCTGATCGAGGCTCTGTCCCGCGACGAAGGCTAGTGATCTCCAATCACCCCCTCCCATCCTCCCCCATCAAGGGGGAGGTGTCTGATCGTGTATGAGGCACCATCGAGCCAGACCCCACCGGCCGATACCTCCCCCTTGATGGGGGAGGCTAGGAGGGGGTGGAGCCCCGCCCGCCGACTTCAGTGCTTCCCACCCCCGATAATCATGTGGAAAGCGCGCGGAACCGCCATTTATCGTGAGGCGGAGAGCCCCGCCCGCTATACTGCTTTCCTGATTCGTTCCTCTGGAAGCCTTGCCGATGTCCGACGCCGATACCTTGCCGCCTGCCGACGACCAGCGCGTCGTCGATCTCAAGCAGGCGCTTGAGGAGCGGTACCTCTCTTACGCTCTCTCGACCATCACCCAGCGGGCGCTGCCCGACGTGCGCGACGGCCTCAAGCCGGTGCACCGCCGCATCATCCATGCGATGCGTCTGCTCAAGCTCGATCCGGGGCAGGGCTACAAGAAATCGGCCCGTATCGTCGGTGACGTGATCGGTAAGTTCCATCCCCATGGCGACCAGTCGATCTATGACGCGCTGGTGCGGCTGGCGCAGGATTTTGCCCAGCGTTACCCGCTGGTCGATGGCCAGGGCAATTTTGGCAATATCGACGGCGATAGCGCCGCGGCGATGCGGTACACCGAAAGCCGCATGACCGACGTGGCGATGCGCCTGCTGGAAGGCATCACCGAAAACGCCATCGACTTCAAGGCGACCTATGACGGCGAAGACGAAGAGCCGATCGTGCTCCCGTCCAACTTCCCCAACCTGCTCGCCAACGGGTCCACCGGCATTGCCGTGGGCATGGCGACCTCGATTCCGCCGCATAATATTTCCGAGCTGTGCGATGCGGCGCTGCATCTTATCAATGTGAATCCAGAAGCTTCGGCCCAGGACCTGACTCAATTCGTCAAGGGCCCGGATTTCCCCACCGGCGGCATTCTGGTCGAATCGGCCTCGTCCATTGCCCATTCCTACGCCACCGGGCGCGGCTCGTTCCGGCTACGCGCCAAGTGGGAAGTCGAGGAAAGCGCCCGTGGCGTTTACCTGATCGTGGTCACCGAGATTCCCTACGGCATTCCCAAGTCGCGGCTGGTCGAAAAGATCGCCGAACTGCTGCTGGCCAAAAAGCTGCCTTTGCTCAAGGACGTGCGCGACGAAAGCTCGGACGATATCCGTCTGGTGCTCGAACCGCGCGCCCGCACCGTCGATCCGGTGATCCTGATGGAGCAGTTGTTCAAGACCACTGATCTCGAAACCCGCTTTCCGCTCAATCTGAACGTGCTCGATCGCGGCACCGCGCCCAAGGTGATGAGCCTGGCCCAGGCCCTCAAGGCCTGGCTGGAGCACCGCAAGGAAGTGCTGGTTCGCCGCTCGACGCACCGGCTCGAGCAGATTGCCCACCGTCTGGAAGTGTTGGCCGGCTACATCATCGCCTATCTCAATCTCGATGAGGTGATCCGCATCATCCGCGAGGAGGATGATGCCAAGGCGTCACTGATGGCGACCTTCGAGCTGAGCGACGTGCAGGCCGAAGCCATCCTCAATATGCGGCTGCGGTCGTTGCGCAAGCTCGAGGAAATCGAGTTGCGCAAGGAGCACGGCACGCTGACCGACGAACAGGGCCATTTGCAGACCCTGCTCGCCTCCGACAAGCGCCAGTGGGGCGTCATCTCCAAGGAGATCGAGGCCCTCAAGAAAATCTATCCGTTGACCAATGCCGATGGCACGCCACACGCCCTCGGCGCCCGCCGCACCGAACTCAAGGATGCGCCGACCGCCGATCTGGCCGAGGTCACCGAAGCCTTTATCGAGCGCGAGCCGATCACCGTCATCCTCTCCGAAAAGGGCTGGATTCGCGCGCCGCGCGGTCACGCCGTTGAGGTCAATGACGAGAAGGGCTTCAAGGCCGGCGACCGGCTTAAGCTCTCGTTCAAATGCGAGACCACCGACAAGCTGCTGCTGCTCACCACCGGCGGCAAGGTCTATACTCTGTTCGGCGACAAGCTTCCGGGCGGGCGCGGCCAGGGCGAGCCGGTGCGCATCATGGTCGATATCGAGGAGGGGCAGGATATCGTCGATATCTTCGTCTATCGCCCCGGCCAGAAGCGCATCGTCGCCTCATCCACCGGCTACGGTTTCATCGTCGGCGAAGACGAGATGATCGCCAATACCCGCAAGGGCAAGCAGATCCTCAACGTCACCACGCCCGCCGAGGCCGCCTTGCTGGTCCCCGCCAATGGCGACCGCGTCGCCGTCATCGGCCAGAACCGCAAGCTGCTGGTGTTCCCGCTGGCCCAGCTCGCCGAAATGGGCCGTGGCAAGGGCGTCCGTCTGCAGCGCTACAAGGATGGCGGTATTTCCGACCTCAAGACCTTCTATGCCGCTGATGGCCTGACCTGGACCGACAGTTCTGGCCGTACCTTCACCAAGCCGATGGAAGAACTGACCGACTGGCTCGGCGACCGCGCCACCGCCGGCCGCCAGCCCCCCAACGGCTTCCCACGCAACAACAAGTTCGTCGGGTAACTTAGCTTCTTCCCTTCTCCCCTCGTGGGAGAAGGTGCCCGCAGGGCGGATGAGGGGGCCTTCCCTCCATCCTGCCCCCTCATCCGTCGCGCTGCGCGCGCCACCTTCTCCCACGAGAGGAGAAGGATGAAAGTGGAAGCCCATGATCCGCCACTGCGTCTTCGTCAAATTCCGTCCCGAAATCAGCGCCGCCGAACGCGCTGAAATCTATGCCGGGCTCAACGCACTGGTCGGCCAGATCGAGGGCCTGCTCTCGGCCGATTTCGGTCCCAATATCTCGCCCGAAGGCCACGCCAAGGGCTTCAATGACGGCTTCATCATGGACCTGGCCGACGAAGCCGCCCGTGATCGCTACCTCGTGGATCCCGCCCACAAAGCCGCTGGCGCCAAGCTGGTCGCCGCCCTGGAAGGCGGCCGCGACGGTTTGCTGGTGTTCGATCTCAAGCTCGGCGCTTAGGCTTCACTCCACCGAAAAAGTCATCACCACCGGCAGGTGATCGCTCGCCGTCGCCGCGCCGATATGAATATCGTGCACCATTATGCCGCCTTTCGTCATCACATGGTCCAGCGGCAGGAACGGGACCGTGTCGCGCCAGTCCCCGAGATAATACCAGCTCATCGGAAAGGTGAGCAGGTTCATCGTCTGACGCACCAGCCCGTTCCGCGCCACGAAATCGCGCAGCGCGTAGGACCACGGCGTTGAGTTGAAATCTCCCGCCAGGATCACCGGGCCCTCCACCTTGTCCACCACCTCGGACAGCGCCGTCAGCTGCTCCTGCTGGCGTGAGACGGGGATCGGCCAATCCATATGCGTGGTGATCACCGAGAAGCTCTTGCCGGTCTCGGGGTGGAAATTGGCCAGGATATGCGCCGTCCGCGTCGTGCCATAGGCATTGTCGGGACAGGCATCCGCGTCGGTCTGCTCGAATGGAATGCGCGAATACAGCCCCAGATTGGCGCGCTTGCCGCCCCGGCAGCGCACGAAATACGGATAGCGCGTCAGCAGCGCCGGATGCAGGTCGGTGGCCTGTTCGCCAAAATACTCCTGCAGCACGATGATGTCCGGGTCCTCGGTGAAAATCGCGGCGGTGACCTTTTCCATCTCGTAGTTCATGCCGAACAGATTATGCGTCATCAGCGTCACGCTGCCGCTGCTGGGCGCTGCCGGCCGCGTCTGCAGCGAGCCGACATATTCGGGCAGCATCACATTGGCCGATGCCGCAACGCCCACCACGGCATAGATGATCGCCACGCCGCGCAGCCGGCCACGCAGCAGCACGGCGAGGATCAGCAGCGCAATCGCCGTGCCCGGCAACAGGAAAATCTGCGCGTGATTGAGCAGGTCGAGTTCGGGCAGGGCAAAGCCGAACAGCGCCAGAATCGCCAGCGTGGCGACGCCCAGCGCGCCGAGAATGAGGCCCAGCCGGATCAGTTTAACAAGCAAAGACATGCGGCAGTCCGGCAGGGAGGAGAGGCGGGCGATAGCCGAGCTTTATGGCGCAACCATGCCTGCGGCAATGAAAAAAGGGCAACCGCGCGGTTACCCTTGATCCGAATTCTGCTGGGTCACCTAGTCGAGCCGGCACCAGCCGAGCGGACCCTTTTGCACTTCCAGCGGCTGATACAGCGCCTTGTAGGCCATCTTGGGGGAATCCTTCACCCAATAGCCGAGATAGACATAGCGCAAGCCGGCGGAGCGCACCTGCGCGATATGGTCGAGAATGAGATAGGTCCCGAGGCTTCGCGGCGCCAGGTCGGGGTCGTAGAACGAATAGACCATCGACAGCCCATCCGGCATCACATCGGTCAGCGCCACCGCGATCAGCGTCTGGTCGGGATGGTCGCGCAGGCGATATTCCACCAGCACCGACTGCACCGGGGTGTCCTCGACCATATATTCATAGTCGACGAAACTCATCTGGTTCATGCCGCCGCCGGCATGGCGTGATTCCAGATAGCGCTTGAACAGCTCATATTGTTCGCTGGTCGCCGTGGTCGGGCGCACTTCCACCGACAGATCGTCATTATGGCGCAACACGCGACGGAATCGACTCGATGCCTCGAATTCGTCGGCGACGATGCGCACCGACAGGCAGGCATTGCAGCCTTCGCAGGCCGGGCGATAGATCAGGTTCTGGCTGCGCCGGAAGCCGTTTTCGCTCAGCAGATGATGCAGGCTCGCCGCGCGGCGGCCCGTCAAATGGGTAAACAGCTTCCGCTCCTGCTTGCCCGGCAGATAGGGGCACGGCATGGCGGCGGTCAAAAACAGCTGCGTGGTTTCGGGCGTCTGGTCGGTCATCGAAGACCCTTAGGTGGCATCGGCAGGATGGTACTCCCCCCGGTCACCCCCGGCAACGCCTCAAAATGCCTCGGTTGCAGGACCCGAATGCGTCTGCCGCCAGTGGCGCACCATCGGCGAGCGGCGCACCATCAGCGTGCCCACCACCAGATCGTGGATCATCTGCCGGCGCGGCGTAAACAGCGCGAAGGCCAGCGACAGGGGCCAGGAAATCCAGGTGGTCAGCCAGAACACCGCAGCATGGATGATCGCCATCCACCCATCCAGCGGCTGCCCGCGCGTCGGCGTCAGCACGATATCCATCATCTGCATGCCCAGCGTGGCGCGCTTCGACGAGCCGAGCGTCACGCCATAATAGACGATGATGGCGGCCGGTACGACGAACACTAGCGCCAGCCAGGCCAGCCCGAAGGTCAGAAAGCCGGCGATGATCCCCACCAGCGAAAAGCCGATGATCATCAGGCTCATCACGAACAGGTCGATAACGAACGCGATCACGCGGCGCGTCAGCACCCCCTCGAACAGCTCGGGGGCAGTGGCAGGATCGGGCAGGGTAGGGTTGCTCTGGTTCATAAGCAGAAGATTGTCACGGCCAGGGCAGGGTGCAAGAGGGCGGGCACGAAAATGTGCCCGTCAATTTGGTGTCGGCGGCGAAATGGATTGCCCGGACAAGCCGGGCAATGACGATTGGAGGAAAACCCCGATCATACCCCACCGTCATCACCGGGCTTGTCCCGGTGATCCATCTTCCAGGTAGCGGAGAGAGCCGTTTAGCCCCAATACCGCTATTACCGCCCCAACTCCCGCGCCACTTCCAGCGCAAAATACGTCAGCACCCCATTGGCCCCAGCGCGCTTGAACGCCCACAGGCTCTCCAATATCGCCCCCTTGCGGTCGATCGCCCCGGCCGCAGCCGCCATCTCGATCATCGCGAATTCGCCACTCACCTGATAGGCGTAGATCGGAATGTTGAAGCTGTCCTTGGCCCGGCGGACGATGTCGAGATAGGGCAGGCCGGGCTTGACCATCACGCTGTCGGCGCCCTCGGCAATGTCCTGCTCGATCTCGCGCATGGCCTCGTCGGAATTGGCATAGTCCATCTGGTAGGTGCGCTTGTCGCCCTTGAGCCGGCTGCCCGAGCCGACGGCCTCGCGGAATGGCCCATAGTAATAGGACGCATATTTGGCCGCATAGGCCATGATCTGGGTCTGCTCGAACCCTTCATCGTCCAGCGCCTCGCGGATGGCGGCGACGCGGCCGTCCATCATATCCGAGGGGGCGATGATGTCGGCGCCCGCCTGGCTCTGCACCAGCGCCGAGCGGATCATTACCGCCACGGTCTCGTCATTGAGAATTTCCCCGTCGCGCACCAGCCCGTCCTGGCCGTCGCTGGAATATTCATCCAGCGCCACGTCGGCGATCAGCCCGATCTCGGGGACGGCACTCTTGATGGCCGACAGCGCCCGGCACATCAGATTGTCCGGGTTATAGGCTTCCGCGCCGTTTTCGCTGCGCAGATGGTCCGGCGTATTCGGAAACAGCGCCAGCGCCGGAATGCCCGCATCGCGCGCCGCCTTGGCCGCTTCGACACACAGATCGACGCTCAGCCGCTCGACGCCCGGCATGGTGCGAATCTGGGTCTTCTCATTGTGCCCGTCGATGACGAAGAGCGGCCAGATCAGATCGGACGGCGTCAGCACGCTTTCGCGCACCATGGCCCGGCTCCATGCGGTGCGGCGGGTGCGGCGCAGGCGGCGGCCGCCGAGAAATGCCATGTCGTGCTTCTGCCAATCGTCGGCCATTGTGGGAGGCTCCTTATCGTGTGCGTCCGGTTTACCAGCGCTGTGTGCCTGCTCCAAGCTCCGGCTTGTCGCATCCCTCGCGTGCGGGTAGAAACCCAGCATGGATTTCAACGCCCAGCCCATCGGCATCTATATCCGCATCGTCGCCATCATCAGCCTGTTGCTCGGGCTGAACGATGCGGCGCGTCTGCTCGGGGTCAATCTGGGTGCGGTCAGCCCGATCACCACCATGGGCATGACGGGCTTTGTCTATCTCGCCATTTTCGGCCTCGCCCGGCTGTTTGCCGCGGTCGGGTTGTGGATCAAGGCGAGCTGGGGCGCGGTGCTGCTGGTGGGGGCCACCACGGTCGAACTGGCGCTCTATCTGCTGGGCAATGCCGATGTCCGCATGACCGCCTTTGGCTTCGCCGTTCGGCTGGTGCTGCTGGCCTCCATCCTCATCATCTTCGTGCTGTCGGTCCGCCACCGCCGCGCCCGCGCCGCCGACTGAGCTTAGGGCCAAAAAGCCGTTTACACCCCCGTAAGGTTACAACTTTATGTACTGGTGTAACGAAGAATAAAGCCAAATTCTCATTGCTTTCCAGTAAGATAGTCTTAATCACGCCACTTAGGGTGATCTTAGTCCGGCGGTCGTAGTTTGGCCTCATGAGATGCGAAAAATCGCACAGACTGCACAACAGTGAGGCACAAATGGCAATCAAATCCAACGCAGCCGAGGCCCTGTCCCCGGAACGTCCCCAGAGCCTGAAGCCGCTTTATCTGGAAGCTGTTTCCCGCGTAGAGCGCCTGCACCGTCGCCTGCTCGACCTCATCAAGGATGAGTTCGACCGGATGGGCTGGGACGATATCAACCCGGTCCAGGCGCTGCTGATGTTCAACATTGGCGACGCTGAGCTGACCGCCGGCGAGCTGCGTTCGCGCGGTTACTATCTGGGCTCCAACGTCTCCTACAATCTGAAGAAGCTGGTCGAGACCGGTTACATCTTCCAGGAGCGCTCGCGCACTGACCGTCGTTCGGTCCGCATCAAGCTCACCCCCAAGGGCGAGGAAGTGGCTGAAGTCATCGACGAACTCTATGACCGTCACCTCAAGTCCATCGACAAGGTCGGTGGTCTGGGCGACGACGAATTCGACGGCCTGAACAAGGCGCTGGCCCGCCTTGAGCGTTTCTGGGTCGATCAGATCCTCTACAAGCTGTAACGCCGGGCGCCTGCCGCCACTGTTGCTGCTGTGCCACATCTGAAGGTCAACGCCGGTCCCATGGGCCGGCGTTCACTTTTTCGCCGCAAACGCGCGCGACTGCGATGTTACGTGGTTTGAAACCATTTATGCGTATTTTCGGATCAGGCAATTCCGGGCTCACATGCGGTTGACCGCGTTGTGACCAGCGGGGCGCAATGGTAAAACTGGCACGTTTTTCGGGGCCAGCAATTTCGGGTGACTTGATGCGGCTGAATAGACGTTCCTTGCTCCGGTATACGGCCATGGCCGGAGCATCTCTGGCAATGCCGGCGGTGGTTCGCGGGCAGGAGTCGTTCTTCGACATGATGAACAGCGGCAATGTGCTGCGCAATGTCGATAAGGATGGCAACACGGCCGCCGCTCAGGCGCTGATCGCCACCAATGAGCCGATCCTGTCCTATGACACGCTGTATAATCTCCAGCTGGCCATCTCCCAATATGAGCCTTTCGTCGCCAATGGCGGCTGGGAAGAAATTCCCCAGGAGGCGTTCCGCCTGCTGATCGGCAAGTCCGGCGCTCCGGTGATCGCGCTCAAGCGCCGCCTGATTTCGTCGGGCGACATGGTGCTGGTGCCCAATGTCAACGACATGTTCGATCAGGACACCGATCGCGGCGTGCGCAGCTTCCAGGCCCGTCATGGCCTGGTGGTCAATGGTCAGGTGGACGAGGCGACCTGGTACGCCCTGAACATCCCGGCGGCGACCCGCCTGCAGCAGCTCTATCTCAATTACACCCGCGTCCAGAACATGGCCGCGTCGCTGAACCCGCGTTATGTCGTGGTCAACATTCCGGCCGCCACCATCGAGGCGGTCAATGATGGCATGGTCGAGCAGCGCCACACTGCGGTGGTCGGCCGCGTCGAGCGCGCCACCCCGATCATGGCCAGCAAGATCAGCCAGATCAATTTCAATCCCTATTGGCACGTGCCCAAGTCGCTGGTCCGTCAGGACCTGACCAAGTACATGCAGGAAAATCCAAACTACCTGACCGAGCAGAACATCTTCATCTACGATGGGTCAGGCAACAAGGTTGATCCGCAGTCGATCGATTGGACCAACATCAGCGACCAGGCGGTCAACTACATGTATCGCCAGGAGCCCGGTGCGGCCAATTCCATGGGCCACTGCAAGATCAATTTCTACAATCCCTATGATTGCTACCTGCACGACACGCCGGGCAAGGAGCTGTTCGGCGAAAACGGCCGCTTCCATTCCTCGGGCTGCGTCCGCGTCGAAGGCGTCGCCGAGCTGGTGAACTGGTTGCTGCGCGACAATGGCGACTGGGACCAGAACAAGGTCAACTCGACCTTCGATTCGCTGCAGCGGCTCGATGTGGAGTGCAAGGCCCGCGTGCCGATCCACACCACCTACATCACCGCCTGGGCCAACCGTCAGGGCACCGTCAGCTTCCGCGACGACGTCTATAAGTTCGACGAACAGGGCAAGGTCACCTTCGACCAGGCCTAATCCCGCCTCGTAGATCGCAATCGCCTCAGTCGACACCCTCCCCCTTGCGGGGAGGGATCAAGGGTGGGGGATGTTTAGCCCCCATATCCGGGCCAATCGCACCCCCTCCCAAAACCTGCTATCGTGACACCGGCGCGGTGAACAGCTTGGGGCAGGGGCGTGGCATGAGCGACGGCGAGGTCTATTTCGAGTTCGTGCAGGTTGGCCCGCAGATGCGGGTCGCCGCCATCGATGCGGCCACCGGCATCGAGGTCATCGTCATCACCCCGCGTTCGGCCACCAAGCTGCAAATGCAGCAGGTCGCCCTCGCCAAACTGCGCCGCAAACTGGTGGAAACCACTCCGGCGCCACCGGTGATCCCCGGCAAATTTGCCTGAGCCTGGCCGCCAGCTCTTCCCCTGGCGCGTGTTTTGGGCCATATTCCGCCTGTTCGCGCGACTGGCGAGAAGAGATGGGTAACCATCGGGGAACGCGAACCTTGTAGAGCCGCTCGCCTGGGCACCCATCCGCAACTAGGGGAGCCCTATGCACTCACAACCTCTTTCCCGGTCTTGGAATCGCGCTCCGCGCCATGATAAGGCCTTTCCCATGCTTGCCCGTTTCGTCTCCAGCGAGGTCGTTGTCCTATGAGCGCTGCCGCGTCCCTTCCGCTCTTTCCGCAGTTTTTCACCAACTCCGTCGCCCAGACCGATCCGGAGCTGGCTACGGCCATGACCAATGAGCTGGCCCGCCAGCAGGGCGAGATCGAGCTGATCGCTTCGGAGAACATCGTCTCCCAGGCGGTGCTGGAAGCTCAGGGCTCCGTCCTCACCAACAAATACGCCGAAGGCTATCCCGGCCGCCGCTATTATGGCGGCTGCCAGTATGTCGACGTTGCCGAAACCCTGGCCATCGACCGCGCCAAGCAGCTGTTCGGCGTCGAATATGCCAACGTGCAGCCCAATTCCGGTTCGCAGGCCAATCAGGGCGTCTATCAGGCGCTGATCCAGCCCGGCGACACCATCCTCGGCATGTCGCTCGATGCTGGTGGTCACCTGACCCATGGCGCCAAGCCCAACCAGTCCGGCAAGTGGTTCAACGCCATCCAGTACGGCCTGCGCGCGCAGGACGGCCTCGTGGATATGGATCAGGTGCGTAGCCTCGCCCGCGAGCATAAGCCCAAGATGATCGTGGCTGGTTTCTCGGCCTATTCCCGCATCATGGACTGGGCCGAATTCCGCGCCATCGCCGATGAAGTCGGCGCCATCCTCTTCGTCGATATGGCCCACGTGGCCGGTCTGGTTGCTGGCGGCGTCTATCCCAGCCCGTTCCCCCATGCCCATGTCGCCACCACCACCACCCACAAGACTCTGCGCGGCCCGCGCGGCGGCCTCATCCTGACCAATGACGAGGCCATCGCCAAGAAGATCAATTCGGCGATTTTCCCCGGCATTCAGGGCGGTCCGCTGATGCATGTCATCGCCGGCAAGGCCGTGGCCTTCAAGGAAGCCCTGCAGCCCGAGTTCAAGGCTTACGCTGCTCAGGTCGTGGCCAATGCCAAGGTGCTGGCCGACACGCTGGTCAAGGGCGGCGTCGAGATCGTCAGCGGCGGCACTGACAACCATCTGATGCTGGTCGATCTGCGCCGCAAGGGCCTCACCGGCAAGGCGACGGAAGCCGCTCTCGAGCGTGCTCACATCACCTGCAACAAGAATGCCGTGCCGTTCGACCCGGAAAAGCCGGCCATCACCTCGGGCATCCGTCTGGGCACCCCGGCCGGTACCTCGCGTGGTTTCGGCGTTGCTGAATTCCAGCTCATCGGCGAGCTGATCATCGAAGTGCTCGATGGCCTCAAGGCCAATGGCGACGAGAATAACGGGGCCGTCGAGGCTGCGGTTCGCGCCAAGGTCAAGACGCTCACCGATCGCTTCCCGATCTACGGTCAGTAAGGGCTTTTCATGCGCTGTCCCTATTGCGGCAATGACGATACGCAGGTCAAGGACAGCCGCCCGACCGAAGATTCTGGCGCTATCCGCCGCCGCCGCGTCTGTAATGGCTGCGGCGGCCGCTTCACCACCTTTGAGCGCGTGCAGCTGCGCGACCTCACCGTGGTCAAGAAGAGCGGCCGCAAGGTGCCCTTCGACCGCGAAAAGCTGGCGCGCTCGGTCTATACCGCCTTGCGCAAGCGCACCGTCGAGGCCGACCGCATCGAGCGGATGATTTCCGGCATCGTCCGCCAGCTCGAAAGCCTGGGCGATGTGGAGGTCACCTCCGACCAGATCGGCGAATATGTCATGGATGGCCTCAAGGGCCTCGATGACGTGGCCTTTGTGCGCTTCGCCTCGGTCTACAAGAATTTCTCCGCCGCCGACGATTTCCGCAATTTCCTTGCGGCACTCGCCGAGGGACAGTCGACGATTCAGGACGACGAGTGAACGAACTGACCGCCGACGACCGGCGCTGGCTCGATGCCGCCGCCCGCTACGCCACGCCCTTTCTCGGTACCACCGGCGATAGCCCGACCGTAGCCGCCTTGCTGGTCGCGCCGCACAACCAGACCCTGCTGGCCCGCGCCGTGACCGCCAAGGGCGGTCGCCCGCACGCCGAAGCCCTGGCCATCGAGGCCGCCGGCTTCGACGCGGCTGGCTGCACGCTCTATCTCACGCTCGAACCCTGCCATCATTGGGACCGCACGCCGCCTTGCGTCGATGCCATCATCCGCGCTGGCATCATGCGCGTCGTCATCGGCATGGCCGATCCTGATCCGCGCATCGCCGGCAGCAGCGTTGCCCAGCTCGAATCCGCCGGTGTCGAAACCCTGATTGCCGATGCTGCCTCGTGCAAGGCGCTGCATGCCGGCCATGCGTTACGGCATAGCGCCGGCCGTCCCTTCGTCACCGCCGTGCTCGCCATCTCGACCGATGACCGGATCGGCGTCGCAGGCGAGGGCAGGGCGGCTCTGACCGGTCCAGCCGGTGCCTGGCTCGATCTGCTGCGCACCCGCTCCGACGCCGTGCTGATCGGCGCCGCCACCGCCCGTGCCGATGATCCGAAGCTGACCGTCACCCTGCCGGGCCTTGCCGCCCGCACGCCCTTGCGCGTCGTGCTGGCCGGCGCTGCGGGGATTGATCGCAAGGTGAATCTGATTGGTGGTTTCTCCGGCTATCGCACTGCAATCATTGCCGAAACCGACGTATCGGTCGATGCGCCAGCCTCGGTCCAGACCCTGCGAGTTGCCGGTAATAGTGGCCGCCCCGACTTGCCCGCCTCGCTTGCCGCGCTGGCCGACAAGGGCATCCAGAACCTGTTGGTCGAGCCCGGCCAGCGCCTTGCCGCGGCCCTGCTCGAGGCCGATCTGGTCGACCGCTTTGCCCTGATCACCCTCGATCAGACCATTGGCGCCGCCGGCATTGCCGCCAGCCAGGATGGCAAAATGGCCGATGTTCTGGCCGCCGCCGGCCTCGTTGCCGTCGAGGATCAGCGTCTCGGTGATGCCCAATTGACCCTTTTCGAGCGCCCGGCCCAGCCAGATTAGCCGCGCGCGCAGTTGCAGTTCCCCCCGTGGGCGATTAATGGGAATGCGACGCCTCCTCCGGCAGCGCGGCCCTCGGCCACACAGCAAAGTTGAAAGCAGTTATGGCCGACGCTCCCAAACGCGACCCGCATACCGACCGCCCCGCCAATCAGCGTGGTGCCGCCCGGCTGGCTGCGGTCCAGGCGCTCTATCAAATGGATGTCGGTCGCGCGACCCTTGAGGATACGCTGGCCCAGTTCGGCGCCTTCCACCTCGGCCGCGAAATCGAGGGCGAGCAATATTTGCCCGCCGATGCCGATTTCTTCCGCCAGATCGTTGCCGGCGTCGCCAAGCACCAGCTGGCCATCGATCCCGCCGTAGATCGTGCCCTGGCCGATGGCTGGCCGGTCGAGCGCGTTGACGCCACTTTGCGCGCCATCCTGCGCGCCGCCGCTTTCGAGCTGCTGCGCCGCAAGGACATTCCGCCCCGCGTCGTCATCACTGAATATGTCGATATCGCCAAAGCCTTCTACGAAGACGACGCCTCCGGCCTGGTCAACGCCACCCTGGACGCCATCGCCCGCGAAGCCGGCCCCGACATGGACGGCACGGTCTAGGCCTGCGCCGTGGCGGCATCAAGCGCTCCAACACACTCGATGTCATCCCGGCCTTGAGCCGGGACCCATCCTGAGATGGGGTCAGTGGTAAAATCTGTGCCCACCCACCAGCCAAATCCCCTCGCCCTTCGGGGAGAGGGCTAGGGTGAGGGGGCGATGCCAGCCCAACAATCATCCCCCACAAACAAAAAAAGCCCCGGTTTCCCAGGGCTTTCTCATTTCGCTTGCTTAGAAGCTCTGCAAAATCTGGTCGATGAAGTTGCGATCCTCGCCAAAGGACGCGGTGCGGCGGCTCTCGACCGCCACGGTCTTGCCGTCCTGCAGGCCGTAAACGGCCTTGTCGATGACCTTCTTGTTCTTGTCGAAATACACCACCAGCACGGTGCGCGAGTCGATCATGGTCATGCCAAACGCGGTCTGCCGCACCTTGGTCTCGACATAATAGAATGCAGATTGGTCGCCGAAACTATTGGTCGACTGCGGCGAGCCCAGCACCAGGGTGACCAGCTGCTGGCTCTGGCCCGGGCGAATCTGGGCCATGGCACTGTCGGAGAGTTCATAGCCCTGGGTCCGCTTGGTGATCAGCGAATTGCTGCTGGTGCAGGCGGCCAGCGTCAGCGCCAGCAGGGCGGCCGCGGCGAGCGGTGCGAATGAACTGGAGACGTTACGCAGGAGCATGAATTTGACTTTCCCGATGGCTCTCGACTATAGGCACGGCAACAAGGCAGCGGCCATTGCGGCCGTCGGAATGTGTAGCTGCCAACTTGTCCGTCTGGCAAGCTGGCAATGGTCCGGCGCAGCTGTTTGCCCCTGTTAGGCCGAGCAAGATGCTGAGCGCAATCCCATGATCATGTCCCTGTTCCGCAAGAACACTGCCACCGCACCAGTTTACGCCGTCTATAACGCTATTGTGGCGCAATCCCGGCAGCCGTTTTTCTACGCCGATTGGCAGGTGCCCGATACCGTCACCGGTCGTTTTGATATGATCAGCCTGCATCTGGCGCTGCTGTTCCGGCGCCTGCGCGCTGAAACCGGCGACCAGAAGGATTTCAGCCAGGCGGTGTTCGATCTGTTTTTCAAGGATATGGACCGCTCGCTGCGCGAAATGGGGGTTGGCGATCTCGCCGTCCCCAAGCGCATCCAGAAAATGGGCAATATCTTTTTTGGCCTGCTGGCCGCGATGAACGAAGCGATGGATCGCGGCGACGAGGCCGCTTTGCAAGCCGTGCTGTCGCGCAATATTCTCGATGGTGCCACCGGCGATCACGTCGCGGCGCTCGCCAGCTATCTGCTGGCTGAAGATCGGGCGCTTGCCGCCCAGCCTGCCGCTTCCATCACGGACGGCGCGCTCAATTTTGAGGTTGCCGCGTGAGCACTGAAGCCCCGCTATTCGACGCCGTCGTCCGCATCGACCGCCTGCCGGCTGGTGGCCGCGACCTGAAAGTCTCGCTCGATGAAGCGACCCGCGCCGAGTTGGCCATCGTCCTCAAGCTGAGCGCCATCGATTCGTTCGAGGCCAATCTCGTCGTGGTGCCGCTGCGTGGCGGTTTGCGCGCCCAGGGCCGGCTGGTTGCCGATATCGTGCAGCCTTCCGTGGTGACCTTCGAGCCGGTGGGCCAGCATGTTGATGAAGTCGTTGACCGCATCTTCCTGCCCGACGCCCAGGCGCCCAAGCCGGCGGCGGGGTCGGAAGTTTTCGTCGATCTTGAAGATGACGACTTTCCCGACCATATCGACGGTCATGAAGTCGATCTCGGCGCCTTGCTGATTGAAACGCTGGCACTGGCCATCGATCCCTATCCGCGCCGCGAGGGCGAAAGCCTCGACGCGCTCGACATAAATGCCGGCAACGGACCCTCCGGGCCCTTCGCCGCCCTTCAAAAGCTCAAGAAGTCCACCGATATTGACCGTTAGCGTCGGCGGGCGGGCTTGCACCGACTCCCCGATGGGATATGTTTGCCTGCCTCCTCGGGAGGCTCAGAACAGGCTGAAATGACCGATACAATAACGATATCAGTGGATGCCATGGGCGGCGACAATGCCCCTCGGGCAGTGATCCACGGAGCTTTTCTGGCCCTGCGCGAGCGCAAGAACACCCGCTTTATCTTTCACGGGCGGCAGGAGCAGATTACGCCGCTGCTCGATGAATTTCCCGATCTCAAGCCCGCTTCCGTCGTGCGCCATTGCGATCAGGTCATCGCCATGGACGAGAAGCCCAGCCAGGCCCTGCGCAAGGGCAAGGGCACCTCGTCGATGTGGATGGCGATCCAGTCGGTCAAGGATGGCGAGGCCGATGTGGCGATCTCCGGTGGCAATACCGGGGCGCTGATGGCCATGGCCACCTTCTGCCTGCGGCCGATGAAGGGCATTTCCCGCCCCGGCATCGCTGCCATCTGGCCCACCGTGCGCAGCGACATCGTCGTGCTCGACATGGGCGCCACCATCGGCGCCGACGCCCAGCAGCTGGTGGATTACGCCATTCTGGGCTCGGCCCTGGCGCGCTGCCTGTTCTACAACGAGTCGCCCACCGTCGGCCTGCTCAACGTCGGCACCGAAGAGGTCAAGGGCCTCGAATCGATCAAGGAAGCCGGCCGCATCCTCACCGAGGCCAGCGGCGCTGGTTTCAGCTATCAGGGCTTTGTCGAAGGCGACGATATCGGCAAGGGCACCGTCGATGTGGTGGTCACCGAAGGCTTTGTCGGCAATATCGCGCTGAAAACCGCCGAAGGCACCGCCCGCCAGGTCGCGACCTATCTGCGCACGGCGCTGAAATCCACCCTGATGAGCCGCATCGGCGCCTTGCTTGCCTCCTCGGCCCTCAATGCCCTGCGTCGCCGCATGGACCCGCGCACCGTCAATGGCGGCGTGTTCATGGGCCTCAACGGCATCGTCATCAAATCCCATGGCGGCACCGACGAGATCGGCTACAAAAGCGCCCTGAGCCTGTCCTATGAAATGGCCAATAGCCGCCTGATCGACAAGATCGGCGAGACCATGCAACGCTTCCCCATCAAGGCGGCCCCCGCCACTCCCGAAGCTGAACCTGAGGCAAAACCGGCGTGACCAAAACGCGTACCATCATCCGCGGTGTCGGCGGCTACCTGCCTGAAAAGGTGCTGACCAACGCCGAACTCGCCACCATGGTCGATACGTCCGACGAATGGATTCAGCAGCGCGTCGGCATCAAGCAGCGCCACATCGCCGCCGAGGGCCAATTCACCTCCGATCTGGCGGTGGAAGCCGCCAAGAAGGCCATGGCCGCCGCTGGCGTCACGCCCGACGATATCGATCTGATCATCGTCGCCACCACCACGCCCGACTACACCTTTCCATCAGCGGCGACGCTGGTGCAGATGAAGCTGGGCATGCATCACGGCATGGCCTTCGACATTCAGGCGGTGTGCTCGGGCTTCGTCTATGCCATCGCCACGGCCGACAGCTATATCAAGAATGGCCTGGGCACCCGCGCGCTGGTGATCGGCGCCGAAACCTTCTCGCGTCTGCTCGACTGGAATGACCGCACCACCTGCGTGCTGTTCGGCGACGGCGCCGGCGCCGTGGTGCTGGAAAAGATCGAACTGGCCGACGATGCGCCCGAACAGGGCGTGCTCGCCTCGGCGCTGCGTTCTGACGGCCATCACTGGGACAAGCTCTATGTCGATGGCGGCCCGTCCACCACCGGCACCACCGGCCATGTCCATATGCAGGGCAAGGAAGTGTTCCGCCACGCCGTTGGCAAGATCACCGACGTGGTCTATGCCGCGCTCGACCAGGCCGGCTACACCGTCGACGATCTCGACTGGTTCGTGCCGCATCAGGCCAATCGCCGCATTATCGACGGGGCAGGGGCCAAGCTTGGCCTGCCGCCCGAGAAGGTGGTGATCACCGTGCAGGAGCATGCCAACACCTCGGCCGCCTCGGTGCCGCTGGCGCTGAGCGTCGCCGTTGCCGATGGCCGCATCAAGCCGGGCGACCTGGTGATGCTCGAGGCCATGGGTGGCGGCTTTACCTGGGGTGCTTCCCTCATTCGCTGGTAAACCCGGCCCGGACCTGATTGACCTTAGCCGTTTCAAGGCGTTAGTGTCCTTCCGGGCGGAGGAACCCAGCGCAGAAATCGGGTCGCACGAGGGATTTGTGACGGTCCGGTAGCGCTGAGCGAAGGCTAGGATTCCCGCGGTATGGCCCGACCTTCATTATAAGGTCGTGCCGACAGCAAGTTTGATCGGGGGCGCGAACCAACGCGTCCCGGCGCGCGGGGATTTGCACCTTTCGACAACACGGGGGTACGAATGACGCAGAAGACGATTACGCGGGCCGATCTGGCCGAGGCAGTCTATGGCACGGTTGGCTTGTCGCGAACCGAGTCGGCCGAATTGGTCGAACGGGTGCTCGAACTCATCGGCGACGCCCTGATCACCGGGGCCAACGTTAAGCTATCCTCCTTCGGCTCGTTTCAGGTGCGCTCTAAAAATGAGCGGATCGGCCGCAATCCCAAGACCGGCGAGGAGGTTCCGATCCTTCCGCGGCAGGTTCTTGTGTTCAAGCCATCCAACGTGTTGAAGTCCAAGATTAACAAATCTATGGTGAGCGCTGGGAAATAAGCCATCCAGAGTGAGTCTCAGCCTCCGTGGATAAGTCTCCAGACGCCTTTCGCACGATATCAGAAGCCGCCGACGAGCTGGATTTGCCCCAGCACGTCCTGCGCTTTTGGGAGACGCGCTTTTCCACCATCAAGCCGCTGAAGCGCGGCGGCGGCCGGCGCTATTACCGGCCCGAAGATGTGATGCTGCTGCGCGGCATCCGCCATTTGCTCTATGATCAGGGCTTCACCATCAAGGGCGTGCAGCGCATCCTCAAGGATCAGGGCAGCCGCTATGTCATCGCCGTGGGCGAGGGCAAGCCGCTCGAAGACCTGCTGCCGATGATCGAACAGGCCGAGGCCGCCAGCGACGAGGCGGAAATCGAAGACGCCGTGATGCTCGCCAGCCCCGGCCTCGACCGCGAATCCCGCGATAAGCTCTCCGACGTGCTGCGCGAACTCCTCGAATGCAAACGCATCCTCGAACGCGCCCGCGAAACCTGAGGCCAGCCGCTAGCGGCCGCTTTGTTGGCTCAGCGCCAACTGCCAACGCAGCGCTAACCCCACCCCCGATGTCATCCCGGCCCTGAGCCGGGACCCATCCCGAGCGCTCTCCGCGCCCTCCATCGGCGTGTTTGACCCGACGCCACCCACCCGCAAAAACTATCGGCTCCTGCCCAGCCTCCCCCTTGCGGGGAGGGCCGGGGAGGGGGGGCTTGTGACCCCCACCCTCAATCCCTCCCCCTGGAGGGGGAGGGAGGCGCAAATTGCCATGTCGGCGTTCACCGTCTCCCTCCCACCGTCATTGCCCGGCTCGTCCGGGCAATCCAGCGGTGCTTCCGCGTGCGCGCCCCCCCGCCTAACCTCCTCACACAAAACGAATCCCCCACCCCTCAACCCCGCCCCCTGCATCGATTTCATCCCCATTTTCCACCGATATGGAATGAATATTCCGCGTTGACAATATAACGGAACTGGTGTTTCATTATGGTCAATAAATGACCGGACCAATGCAACAAGGTCCGGCGCTGCAGGGAGTGTCCAGCCTTGTTGCCCGAGCGTGTGAATCAGCAGCTGAAAGCGCCACGCGCACTGCTGGCCACCGGCTCCGGCCTGACCATTCTGGCTGCCGCTCACTGTCATATCGACCAGGGTTTCAGGAGCATGCCCCTGGGCCCAACAATTCCCGACAAGGGATAGATCCGGGACCAAATGGGTGCTGCCGGACACCCGCTCTGTGGAGGAGAAACGACATGAAAAAACTCGCACTCGCGTGCATGATAGCCACCGCGACCCTGGTGTCCGCGGTTATGCCGGCCCAGGCTGAAGGCGAGCGCTTTGTGCTCGTCAGCCACGCCCCCGATTCCGATAGCTGGTGGAACACCATCAAGAACGCCATCAATCTGGCCGGCGAGCAGATGGGCGTGACCGTCGAATATCGCAATCCGCCGACCGGCGACATTGCGGACATGGCCCGCATCATCGAGCAGGCCGCCGCCTCCTCACCCAATGGCATCATTTCCACCATCGCCGACTTCGACGCCCTCAAGGGCCCGCTGAGCGACGCCGTGGCGCGTGGCATTCCGGTGATCACCATCAATTCGGGCACCCTGGAACAGTCCAAGGAAATCGGCGCGCTGTTGCATGTCGGCCAGCCTGAATATGACGCTGGCTTCGGTGCGGGCGAAAAGGCCAAGGCCGCCGGCGTGACCAGCTTCGTCTGCGTCAACCACTACATCACCAACCCGGCCTCGGTTGAGCGCTGCCAGGGCTTTGCCGACGCACTCGGCATCGAGCTGGGCAACCAGATGATCGACTCCGGCATGGACCCCAGCGAAGTCCAGTCCAAGGTCGCCGCCTATCTGCAGACCAACCCGGACACCAATGGCATCCTGACCCTTGGCCCGAACTCGGCCCACCCGACCATTGCCGCCCTCGACCAGACCGGCAAGGCGGGCACCATCTTCTTCGCCACCTTCGATCTGTCGCCGGAAATCTCCACCGCCATCAAGGCCGGCACGATCAATTTCGCCATCGACCAGCAGCCCTTCCTGCAGGGCTACCTCCCTGTGGTGATCCTGACCAATCTGGCGCGCTATGGCGTGGTGCCTGGCAACTCGATCAATTCGGGCCCAGGCTTCATCACCAAGGACAATATCGCCCTGGTTGAGAAGTTCGCCGGCGAATACCGCTAACAGCCGCTGCTGGCCGGCCCCGCTTCACTCCGGGGCCGGCCACACTGCGCCCCGAAATCCAACGAGATCGTGACATGACCCAGCCGAGCGCCCCAACGCCCGCCGCGACAGACGAACGCCTCGCCCGCCAATCGGGGCTGCGCACCATGCTGATGCGGCCCGAACTCGGGGCCATGGCCGGCGCCATTCTGGTGTTCATCTATTTTGGCGTCGTCGCCGGCTCGACCGGCATGTTCGCCCCCGATGGCATCATGAACTGGGGCGTGGTTTCCGCCCAATTCGCCATCATCGCCGTCGGCGCGTGCCTGCTGATGATCGCCGGTGAATTCGACCTCTCGGTCGGCTCGATGATCGGCTTTGCCGGCATCGTCATCGCCGTGCTCAGCGTGCATCTCGGCTGGCCGATGTGGGCCGCCATCATCGCCGCTTTCATCGTCGCCATGCTGATCGGCGCCGCCAATGGCTATCTGGTGATCAAGACAGGCTTGCCCTCCTTCATCGTCACCCTGGCCTCGCTCTACATCCTGCGCGGCCTGACCATCTACACCGCCATTTCCACCACGCGGCAGACCATCATCGGTGGCGTGCGCGAAGCTGCAGCCGGCGATTGGCTGGCCCCGATTTTCGGCGGCAAGGTGTTTGGCTTCTTCTTTTACTGGCTCGCCGACATGGGTTGGATCGCCAAATTCACCGCCGGCAACCGCGCCGGCCAGCCCGTGGTGGACGGCATTCCGATGCTGATGATCTGGGCGCTGGCGCTGATCATTTTCGCCCATATCCTGCTCACCAAGACCCGTTTCGGCAACTGGATCTTCGCCTCGGGCGGCGATGCCCAGGCCGCGCGCTATGTCGGCGTGCCGGTCAATCGGGTGAAAATCCTGATGTTCATTTTTTCCGCCTTCTGCGCCACCGTGCTGGCCACCTCCCAGGTGATGGAATTCGGCTCCGCCGCCGCCGACCGTGGCCTGCTGAAAGAGTTCGAGGCCATCATCGCCGTGGTCATCGGCGGGGCTCTGCTCACCGGCGGCTATGGCTCGATCATCGGCGCGGCGCTAGGGGCATTGATCTTTGGCGTGGTGCAGCAGGGGCTGTTCTTCGCCGGCGTCGAAAGCTCGCTGTTCCGCGTCTTCCTCGGCATCATCCTGCTGCTGGCCGTGGTGCTGAACACCTATATCCGTCGCCTGATCACCGGGGAGCGCTAACATGAACACCCCCCTTATCGAACTGATCGACATCACCAAAAGCTTCGGCCCGGTCATCGCCCTCAATGGCGTCTCCGTCTCGGTCATGCCGGGTGAATGCCATTGCCTCCTGGGTGATAACGGCGCCGGCAAATCCACCTTCATCAAGACCATGGCCGGCGTCCACAAGCCCAGCTCCGGCCAGATCAAGGTGAACGGCCAGGATGTGAATTTCGCCAATCCCCGCGACGCCATGAGCGCCGGCATTGCCACCGTCTATCAGGATTTGGCGATGATCCCGCTGATGTCGGTGACGCGCAATTTCTGGATGGGCCGCGAGCCGCGCAAGGGCTGGGGGCCGTTCCAGTTCTTTGACGAAGAAACCGCCAGCCGCGTCACCATGGAAGAAATGCGCCGCATGGGCATCAGCCTGCGCGAGCCCAATCAGGCCGTGGGAACCCTGTCGGGCGGCGAACGCCAGACCGTGGCCATCGCCCGCGCCGTCTATTTCGGCGCCAAGGTGCTCATCCTCGACGAGCCCACCTCGGCGCTCGGCGTCCGCCAGACCGCCAATGTGCTGGCCACCATCGACCGGGTGCGCAAGACCGGCATCGGCATCGTCTTCATCACCCACAATGTGCGCCACGCGCTGGCTGTGGGCGACCGCTTCACCGTGCTCAATCGCGGCAAAACCCTGGGCACCGCCCTGCGCGGCGAAATCACCCCCGAGGCGCTGCAGGATATGATGGCCGGCGGCGCCGAAATGGCCGAACTCAGCTCGTCATTGGGCGGCACGGTCTGATAGCATCACACCAGATTTTTGGAGACTTTTGTAAATGACTCTTCGTTTCGGTCTGCTCGGCGCGGGCCGCATCGGCAAGGTGCATGCCAAGGCCATCACCGCCAACCCCAAGGCCCAGCTCGTCGCCGTGGCCGATGCTTTCCCCAAAGCCGCTGCCGACCTCTCCAGCCAGTATGGCTGCGAAGTGCGCAGCGTCGAACAAATCCTCGGCTCGGCCGACATCGACGCCGTGGTGATCTGCACCCCGACCGATACCCATGCCGATCTGATCGAGCAGTTCTCGCGCGCCGGCAAGGCCATCTTCTGCGAGAAGCCGATCGATCTCAGCGTCGACCGCGTCAAATCCTGCCTCAAGGTGGTGGACGCCGCAGCCGGCACGCTGATGGTCGGCTTCAACCGCCGTTTCGATCCCCATTTCATGGCCGTGCATGACGTCATCGCCAAGGGCGAGATCGGCACCGTGGAAATGGTCACCATCGTCTCGCGCGATCCCGGCGCGCCGCCGGTCGACTATATCAAGCGCTCAGGCGGCATTTTCCGCGACATGACCATCCATGATTTCGACATGGCCCGGTTCCTGCTCGGCGAAGAGATCGACACCGTCAGCGCCCAGGCCTCGGTGCTGGTCGACAAGGCCATCGGCGAAGCCGGTGATTACGACAGCGTCTCGGTGATGCTGTCCACCGCCTCGGGCAAGCACGCCACCATCTCCAATTCCCGCCGCGCCACCTATGGCTATGACCAACGCATCGAAGTCCACGGCTCCAAGGGCGCCGTCTCTGCCGAGAACCAGCGCCCGGTCTCCATCGAAGTCGCCAACGCCGCCGGCTACACCCGCCCGCCGCTGCACGACTTCTTCATGACCCGCTACACCGAAGCTTATGCCCGCGAAATCAGCAGCTTCATCGACGCCGTTGAATCAAAATCTCCGGCATCTCCCAGCGGCCTAGACGGCCTCATCGCTTTGGCTTTGGCCGACGCGGCGCTGAAATCCGTCAAAGAGGGCAGGGCAGTCAAGGTAAGCGAAATCACCGGCGCCCTGGCCGACAAAAGCGTGTTCCAGGGCCGCTAAGCCCACCTCACCCACGGTGTCATCTCCTAACACCGCACGTCACCCTCGGGCCTGACCCGAGGGTGTTTCAGTTGGCATGCGTTGGTCAGTGCAGAGCCCTCGGGTCAAGCCCGAGGGCGACGGTTTTTGGGGAGGGGAAATTGTGGTGAGGCAGGGCGCCCCTACTTCAACAACCACTCATGCTCCGCCGCATTGTGAAATTTCCACACCCGCTTCGGCCCGGCCATGACGTTGAGATAATACAGATCATAGCCCGCCGCCGTCACCACCGGATGGTAGCCGCGCGGCACCAGCGTCACATCGCCATCCTCGATCACCAGCGCCTCATCCAGACTCCGGTCATCGGTATAAACCCGCTGCATGGCAAAGCCCTGTGGCGGGTTGAGCCGGTGGAAATAGGTCTCCTCCAGCTGGCTTTCATGCGGGAGATTGTCCTGATCATGCTTATGCGGCGGATAGGACGAGGTGTTGCCCTGCGGCGTAATCACCTCCACCACCAGCAGCGAATGCGCCGCGCCATCATCCTCAGGCATGATATTGTAGACATGGCGCACATTGGCGCCCTTGCCGCGGCTGATGCGCGGATGCCGCCCCGGCGGGATCACCTGCGCCTTGTGTTCGCCACCGCCCGGCGCCGCACACACCGCCAGTTCCAGCGCCGTCGTCGCGTCGGCCGCCCACGAGCTGCCCTGCGGCACATAGACGGCATAGGGCGCGCCCTCGAACGGCGTCATCCGCTCGCCCAATTCGCCAAAATCCACCCCGTCCACCGCAATCCGCGCCTTGCCGCTGACCAGCACCAGGCACAGCTCATTGGCCCCGGCTTCGCCACCGGCCACTTCGCCTGCCGCTAGCTTATGCAGCGCAAAGCCGACATGGCCCCATCCGGCCGAAGCCGGAGTGACGTCATGAACGCGGCCCGTCGTCCCCTTCGGGCGGATTCGGAGGTTGGATTGGCTCATCGGACGGCGTCTCCTTGGGAAAGGCATAAAAGAAATTATACAGCGAATAGGCGAGGGCGGCCCCCACCAGCAGCGACCAGAAGCTGTCCTGGTTCCACAGCACTTCCCAGCCCAGCCAGATGATCAAAAACACCACCACAGCCACCCGCCGCCACAGCGGCCGGAACCAGTTCAAATCATTCTGCTTGAGCGCCATTCTTCTCGTTTTCTCCAACCACCGTGGGTGGGAGCAATAGCATAGTCTTTCCCAAGCCTCACCCCTTGGGAAAGCCCTCGGTCTCGACCGTGTAACCCGCCGCATTCATCACCCGCATCAGCTCTTTGTGCCCCACCTGCGCCATGCGCAGCGGCGGATTGGCCACCGGGTCCTGCTCGGCCTCGACCACGAACCAGCCTTCATAGCCATAATCGGCAAACTTCTGCACGATGGCGCCAAAATCCAGCGAGCCATCGCCCGGCACCGTGAACGCCCCCAGCGCCACCGCATCGAGAAACGACTGCCGGCTGCGATCCAGCCCGTTGATCACCTCCATCCGCACATCCTTGACATGCACATGGCTGATCCGCGCGTGGTGATGATCAATCGCCCGCAACACATCGCCGCCCGCAAACGCCAGATGCCCGGCATCCAGCAGCAGCGGAATCCCCGCCCCGGAATAGCGCATAAACGCATCCAGCTCCGGCTCGGTCTCCACCACCGCCGCCATGTGATGGTGATAGGCCAGGGGCATGCCCTGATCGGCACACCACTCGCCAAACTCAGTCAGCTTGCGCGCATAGGCCCGCATCTCGTCATCAGCCAGCTTCGGCTTCTGCGCCAACGGAATCTCGCGCTTGCCCTGAATCGAGCGGCCCACTTCGCCATAGACGATGCAGGGCGCATCAACCGCCTTGAACAGTTCGATCATCGGCTGGATGCGGTGCTGATTAACCGCCAGCTCCTCATCCACCAGCGTGCCCGAAAACCAGCCCCCGCACAGCGTCACATCCGCCGCCTTGAGAATGGGCAGCATCACCGCCGGATCATCGGGAAACCGCCGGCCCTTCTCCATGCCGGTAAACCCGGCCGAGCGCGACTGCCGCAGGCATTCCTCCAGCGACACATCATCGCTCAATTCCACCAGATCATCGTTCCACCACGCGATGGGCGACATGCCGAGTTTGGCTTTCAATTTTGGCTCCACCAAAAAATAGGTTCTGCGCTCTCAGTCGACACCCTCCCCTCAAGGGGGAGGGGCTCAGACGGTCACCCCGCCCGCTGCCCCTTCAGCGCCTTCACATACGCCTCGCGCGCCGCATTCACCTGCGGCCGGTCGCTCACTTCCGGCACCGCCACATCCCACCAGGCCCCACCTTCATCGGTGGTCACCAGCGGATCGGTGTCGATCACAATCACCACCGTCCGGTCGACGCTTTCAGTCTCCTGCAACGCGGTTTCCAGCTCGGCAATCGACCCGACCTTGCGCGACACCGCCCCCATCGAGGCGGCATGCGCAGCAAAATCGATTCCCGGCAGAGTGACATGGTGGCTGTCCTTCAACAGATTGTTGAAGTTAGCCCCGCCGGTCGCCATCTGCAGCCGGTTGATGCAGCCATAGCCGGCATTATCCAGCAGCACGATGGTCAGCTTGGCCCCCAGCATGATCGAACTGGCGATTTCCGAGTTCAGCATCATGTAGCTGCCGTCGCCCACCATCACCACGACATCGGCGTCGGGCCGCGCCAGCTTGACGCCCAGCCCGCCGGCAATCTCATAGCCCATGGTCGAAAAACCATATTCGAGGTGATAGCTGCCCGGTCTGTCGGCCTTCCACAATTTGTGCAATTCGCCCGGCAGACCGCCGGCGGCGCAAACCAAAGTCGCGTGCTCCCGCGCCCGCTGCACCGCCCCTATTACCTGTGCGTCGGACGGCAATTCGGCATTGGTCGAGGCCGTGGCCCGGTCAGCGGCAATCAGCCACTCGTCCTTGCCCGCCTTGGCCTGCTCGGTCCATTCCGGGTCGGCCTGCCAGCCGGTGAGGGCGGCATTGAGCGCTTCCAGCCCCGCGCGCGCATCAGCCACCAGCGGCAGCGCCCGGTGCTTATGCGCATCGAAAACCTGCACATTGAGCCCGACGATTTTCAGATCGTCATTCTTGAACAGCGCCCACGAGCCGGTGGTGAAATCCTGCAGCCGCGTGCCGACCGCCAGCACCACATCGGCCTCTTCGGCCAGAGTGTTGGACGCTGACGTACCGGTAACCCCAACCGAACCCATATTGAGCGGATGGTCATGCGGCAGGCTAGATTTGCCGGCCTGGGTTTCCAGCACCGGCACGCCATGGCGCTCGGCAAAGCTGCGCAAAGTGTCCGTCGCCTCGGAATACAGCACGCCGCCACCGGCAATGATCACCGGCTTTTTCGCCCGGATCAGCGCCGCCGCGGCATTGGCGAATTCGTCGGCATCGGGCATCACCCGGCGGATATGCCAGATCTTCTCGGCAAAGAAGCTCTCCGGGTAGTCATAGGCTTCCGCCTGCACGTCCTGACAGAGGCTCAGCGTCACCGGCCCGCATTCGGCCGGGTCGGTGAGCACCTGCATGGCGCGGCGCAGCGCCGGCATGATCTGCTCGGGGCGGGTGATGCGGTCAAAATAGCGGCTGACCGGCTTGAAACAGTCATTGGCCGAAATCGTGCCATCGCCAAAATCTTCCACCTGCTGCAACACCGGGTCGGGCAGGCGGTTGGCAAAAACATCGCCGGGCAGCAGCAGCACTGGCAGCCGGTTCACATGCGCCAGCGCCGCAGCGGTCACCATATTCAGCGCACCCGGCCCGATGGAGCTGGTGCAGGCCATGAAACGGCGGCGGAAACTGGCCTTGGCAAAGGCAATCGCCGCATTGGCCATGCCCTGCTCATTCTGCGCCCGATAGGTCGGCAGCGTATCCTTGACGCCATACAGCGCCTCGCCCACGCCGGCGACATTGCCATGCCCAAAAATGGCAAACACCCCGCCAAAGATCGGCACCGTCTCGCCGTCGATCACGGTCTTCTGCATGGTCATGAACCGCGCCACGGCCTGCGCCATCGTCAATCGGATCGTGTTCTGGCTCATTTTTTGGCCTCTCCTGGTCTACCGCCCCGGTGCCTCCCTCCCCCTTGAGGGGAGGGAATGAGGGAGGGGGCGGTTGGCTTTGTCCACTTACGTCGACCCCCACCCCGACCCTCCCTCAAGGGGGAGGGGGCGCAGGAGCCCTAATTTACAGCGCGCGGAACCGAACCATCGGCTCCATCGTCCCCTCGCCCCTCAGGGGAGAGGGCTAGGGCGAGGGGTGCGATGCTGGAGCATCACGCCCGGTGCCGCGTCGCACCCCTCGTCGTCATCACCGCTTCATCCCAAACCACGATGTCATCCCGGCCTTGAGCCGGGACCCATCCTGAGATCGGGGGATGGGCCCCGGCTCAAGGCCGGGGTGACACCGCGCGCCTGGCGGGCATCTTGCCTAAGCCGCCCCCAGCCGTTCCCACACACCCACCAGCGCCCCAAACTTGCCCGCCATCTCATCGACAGCCTGTTCGTCACTGATGCTACCAGCCAACCAGCTCTTTGCCGATTCAGCAAAAATCGTACGGCCCACGGCAAATCCCTTGACGCTGCGCGAGCCACGGGCAGCGGCAAAACCAGCCTCGAGCACCACCTGCGATGCCTCTAGCCCCAGCAGCACCACGCCCCGGCAATAGGGGTCACGCGCCTCGATCACCGCATCAATGCCGGCCCACGCCGCGCCGCTAGCCTGCGGCTCCAGCTTCCACCAATCCGGCTTGATATTCTCGTCGTAAATCTGCCCCAGCGCCCGCGCCACGGTGTCGTCACCCAGCACGCCATGCTTGCTGGCAATGATCTCGATCAGCAGGTCACGCCCCACCTTGCGGGCGGCGTCATAGGCGACGCGCAGCTTCTCAATCTGCACCTCCCGCAACTCGGCCGGATCGTCGGGATGATAGAAGCACAACACCTTGATGCAGTGGTCCACCGGCCAGTCGATCAGCCGCGAGCCCAGATCCTGCGAAAACTCAAACTGCAGCGGGCGCGACCCCGGCAGCTCGATCGGCTTGGCAATCCAGAAATTGCCCTGCGCGCCGGCGTCATACAACGCGTCCCGGCCATATTTGTCATCGAGCAACATGCCGAAGCCGTCGCGGCCATTGGCCACCCTGGCTGCCGCCCGCACCGCCAGCGCCTTGAACGCCGGAATCCGCCCCAGCAGGGCCGCATCGCCATTGGCCAAATCTTCGAGCTGGCTGCGATGGTCGATGGCCAGCGCCATCAGGCTGGGAATTTCGCGCCGGCGATTGGTTGCCCAGTGAATATGGTTGAGTTCCGGGTCCTTGCGCAGCGCCCGCTCGCTGCTGCCCTTGTCGAGAAAATGGTTCAGCTCGATCCAGCTCGGATATTCCGGTGCGCAGAGCAGGCGGCTCACCGCGAAGGCGCCGCAGGCATTGGCCCAGGTCGCGCTGGTGGCATGCGGCTCATCCCGCAGCCAACCGCGCAGAAAGCCGCTCATGAAGGCGTCGCCGGCCCCCAGCACGTTATACACCTCGATGGGAAAGCCCTTGCCGACAATGCCGTCTTCGAGATTATCGGGGATGGCGCCGTCATAGACGATGCAGCCCATAGGCCCGCGCTTCAGGACGATCGTGCCGGAGGACAGGCTACGGATCGCCCTGAGCGCGGTTAGCAGGTCGGCAGCGCCGGAAGCGATCAGGATCTCTTCCTCGGTGCCGACGATCAGGTCGCAGTCGGCCAGCACCGACTGATAGGTTTTTGAAACTGTGTCCGACGCCACATAGCGCTCGAACCCGGCATCATGCCCGGCCAGCCCCCACAGATTGGGGCGGTAATCGATATCGAACACCACCCGGCCGCCATGCGCCTTGGCCAGCCGGATGGCCTTCTTCTGCGCTGCTTCGCTATTGGGGCGCGAAAAATGCGTGCCGGTGACGACGATGGCGTGGCTCGACGCGATCAGTGTTTCATCGATATCGTCCTCCGAAAGCGCCATGTCGGCGCAATCGGTGCGATAGAAAATCATCGGCGACACGCCCTCGGCCTCGACCGACAGCAACACCAGCGCCGTCAACCGATCGGGGTCGGTCGCCACGCCCACCGTCTCGACCCCCTCGCGGATCAATTGCTCGCGGATGAACCGCCCCATCTGCTCATGGCCGACGCGGGTGATCAGCGCCGATTTCAGTCCCAGCCGAGCGGTGCCGACGGCGATATTGGTGGGGCAACCGCCAACCGATTTGGCAAAGCTGCCGACATCCTCAAGTCGGGTTCCGATCTGCTGGCCATAGAGATCCACCGAGGCGCGGCCGATGGTGATGACGTCGAGTTTTTTGGTCCCGTCATCGGGGTGCGCGTTGCTCACGGCAATCCTCCCATGTGGCCTATGGCCGGTCTGCAATCATGCAGCAAACTGCAAGAAAACTGTCAGCATGCTGACAGCGAACTGCCGGCATGCTGGCAGATTTCCTCCAGCATGCTGGAGATTGTTATGAAACATGGGTTCCGGCAATTCGTCAATATGGAACATTCATTCCACAGGCGGAATTTCCGGTTTGTGGCTCAGCCGCGTCGGCGCTTTTCGGCGATGGAGACGGTGAGGGCCATGGCAAAGGCCATGCTGGCCGACAATGAGCGGAATCCGGCGTGATCGGCCTCGACCACCTCGAACCATTCCTTGGAGCACTCGGCCAGTGGCGAAAACGCCGAATCGGTGAGCGACACCACAGGGATACCGCGCGAGGCCAGCATCCGCGCCTGCGCCGCGCTTTCCGAGGCATAGGGCGAAAAACTGACGGCAAACGCGGCGTCGGCGGGCGTCGCCATGGCCAGCAGATCGTCGTCAATGCCGGCCGAGGTGCCCACCAACTGGCACTTCACCCGCAGCTTGCCAAAGGCATAGGCCATATAGCTGCTGATCGGGTAGGAGCGGCGCTTGGCGATCAGATAGATGGTTTCGGCATTGGCCAGCAGCGTCACCGCCCGCTCGAAGGCTTCCGGCTCGACCGCCGAGGTCAGCGTATCGATCGAACGATGCGCCGCCGTGGTGAAGCCATTGAAAATAGTAGTGCTTTCGGCCAGCGCCGCGCCATTCTGCTCCAGCGCCCGCAGCCGGTCTTCATAGGATGAGGTGCGCTCGCGCAGCCGGGCGCGGAACAGCAATTGCAGCCCAGAAAAGCCGTCAAAGCCGAAATGCTGGGCGAATCGCACCAGCGTCGAGGGCTGCACATCGGCCGAAATGGCGATGCTGGCCGCGGTGCCGAAGGCGATTTCGTCGGGATGATCCAGCGCATAGGCCGCCACCTGGGTCAGCCGCTTGGGCAGCTCGCTTTTCCGTTCCAGAATAGCGGCGCGCAGGGCGTCGAAATCCTGCGGCGGCGTCTCGTTGGCACTGGCGTCTGGCATGGCTCGATCTCGCTTTTGCCCCATAATCTGCAATCTTGCCCGTCAATCAAGTGTTATTAGAAAGTCCATTCCGAAATTAGAATGAATGGACTATTCATTTCGCAGACAGGAGTGAACGGAATGAAAGCAACAATCGGCGTCGGCCTCATCGGCACCGGCTACATGGGCAAATGCCACGCTTTAGCCTGGACTGGCGTCAAAGCGGTGTTTGGCGAGGGGCCACGCCCAGCCCTTATACACTTGGCCGAGGTGAGCGGGGATATCGCCCGGCAGAAGGCCGATGAGTTCGGCTTTGCCAAGGCCACTGGCGATTGGCGCGAGCTGATCGCCGATCCTGAAGTGGATGTGGTTTCGGTAACGACCCCCAACGCCTTCCACGCCGAAATGGCAATTGCCGCGCTCGAAGCGGGCAAGCATGTCTGGTGCGAAAAGCCCATGGCGGTGGCGCTGGCCGATGCCGAGCGCATGGCGGCGTCGGCCAAGGCCTCGGGCAAAACCGCCGTGCTGGGCTATAATTACATCCAGAACCCGCTGATCCGGCAGATCGGCGCCATTCTGGCCGATGGCACCATCGGCGACGTGAACCATGTCCGCCTGGAAATGGACGAGGATTTCATGGCCGACCCGGCGGCGCTGTTTTACTGGAAGAGCGAAGCCAGCTCCGGCTATGGCGCGCTGGACGATTTCGGCGTGCATCCGCTCAGCCTGTTGCAGGTGCTGTTCGGCCCGGTGACCAAGGTCTTCGCCCATCTGTCCAAGCCCTATGCCGACCGCCCTACCAAGGACGGTGGTCGCCGGGCCGTCGAAACCTTCGATATTGCCAGCGTATTGTTCGAGCTGGGGGCGGGGATAAGTGGCGTCATGGCGCTGGATCGCTCGGCCTGGGGCCGCAAGGGCCGCATCGCGCTGCAGATTTTCGGCAGCAAAGGCACCATCACTTATGATCAGGAGCGCATGAACGAACTGCAGCTCTATGTAACCAGCGACAAGCCGACCGAGCAGGGTTTTCGTTCCATTCTGGCCGCCCCGCAGCACAAACCCTATGATCGTTTCATTCCCGCCCCCGGCCACGGCCTGGGCTTCAACGACCTAAAAATCATCGAATGCCACGAGCTATTGCGGGCGATTGGCGGCGAAAACGCCCGGGTGATCGACTTCACCACCGGTCTAGGAATCGAACGCGCTGTGCATGCGATGGCGCAGAGCCATCGGGAGGGGCGCTGGGTGACGGTGTAGCGACACCCAAAAGGATCATCCCCGCCGTGGCGGGGATGATCCTTTTGGGTGTCAGGCGGCGCGCAGGCTCGGTCGCTTGTTCGACTCGATCCAGAACAGGAAGATCGAGGCGCCAATGATCAGCAGGGTGCCCGGCCAGAACAGCACGCCGGGTACCTGGCCCAGGAAAATCCAGCCTAGCAGCCCGCCCAGCGCCACCTTGAGGTCGCCGAACGGCTGCAGATAGGTCGCGTCGGCCGCCTTGTAGGCGATGCTCAGCAGGTACTGGGCCGCCGCGGTCAGCGCGCCGAGCAGCAACAGCAGCCACAGCGCTGTGCCGCCGGGCACCGCGAAGGGAAAGCCGGTGACCAGGCCTGCCGGCATGATCGTTGGAGCCAGCCAGCCCATGGCATTGACGGCCAGCAGGATGAGCAGGTGGTTCGGCGTCATCAGCACCAGCAGCGAGATGGTCAGGGTTTCCGGCGATTCCTCGCGGGCGAGATATTTGGTCAGCACGTCCGTGGTGGCCCACAGCGCCGCTGCCACTATCGGCACCAGCGTGGTCAGGCTCAGGCCTTCTGCGCCAACACCGGAAATGATGATGGCGCCGACAAAGCCCACCAGCGCGGCGGCGAGCCGGGCGGTGGTGGCGCGCTCACCCAGAAACAGCGTCGAGCCGAGAATGATGAAGAGCGGGCCGGTGGACAGCAGGGTCACCATTTGCCAGATCGGCACGCCGGAGGCGAAGCCATAGACGAAAACATGCACGCCAAGCGCCGAGGCGAAGGCGCGAATTTCATGGGCAAGCGGGCGCTTGGTGCGCAGATTGCCGATGCCGATACGCAGGATCAGCGGCAGGGCCAGCACCGAGGCGATGACATATTGCCAGAAGGCCATGCCGGTCGAGCTCATGCCGAAACCGCCATATTCGGCCGGAGTCGGCAGTACCGATTGCAGCACGTTGGAGCCCGCAAAGGCGATGGCCGCGGTGACCATCAGGATTGCGCCCGTCGTGGCGCCATTGTGGGAAGCAGAGGAAACTTGGCTCATTGATCGTCCTTTCCGTAACCAGTTTCCTCAGGGTTACGGGAAGTCTCGTCGGCAACCGGCCGCACGTGGAATCGTGCAGACGCGGACAAGCCAGCGTTGGTCCCGTTCTCTTTCATCCGGACTATACCGTCGGCTCCGGAATTACACCGGATCTGCTGACCTTCGCTTGTGCGAAGCGCTCGCGGGCTTGGCGTTGTCGCCTTTACCGCCGGTGGGGAATCGCACCCCGCCCTGAGAACATTGCGAAACTCTCGTTTCACGATGCTGAACATAGGGCAGGGCGGCGAGGCCGACAAGTAAGCACAATGGTGTAACTGTGTTTGGGTTTATCGAACGGTCGCCTTGGATTGGGCGTAGCGGCAGGGCTGGTTGCGGCAAAGGCTGCCGGCCCTATAATTGCCGGGCTCTGGGCCGACAGTGGCAGCGAGCAAGACGGAGATATTGCGATGGCCGACGAAACCTTGGGTGCAGTGATGGCCGAACTGGCCGCGCTGGAAAATCCCAAATTTCGCGTCGTCAATGAATTGCGCGGCGACGATCATGGCGTGAACCTCACCCAGTTGCGGGCTGTCGCCAAGCGCCTCAAAATCCAGCACGAGCTAGGATTGCAGCTCTGGGCAACCGGCGATACCGCCGCCCGGCTGCTGGCCACTCTGGTGTGCCGGCCAAAAGCCCTGTCCGCTGATGAACTCGACACCATGATCCGCGACATCCACGCGCCAAAACTGCTCGATTGGCTCATCACCCATCTGGTCAAGCCCGGGCCGCATGCCGAAGCATTGCGGCTGCGCTGGAAGGATGAGGATGAACTGGTCGGCCGCGCCGGCTGGAGCCTCACCACCGACCGGGTGATCAAATCCCCGGAGGGCCTCGATCTGGACGGCCTGCTCGATCAGATCGAGCGGGAGATGGCGCAGGCGCCGGAGCCGAAACAATGGTCGATGAACCACTGCCTCGCCGAAATCGGCATCCGCAACCCGGCCTTGCGCCAGCGCGCGATTGCCATTGGCGAGAAGCTGAAGGTGCTGATCGATTTCCCGGCCTCGCCGGGCTGCACCTCGCCCTATGCGCCGGCCTGGATTGCCGAGATGGTGCGGCGGCGGGAGTTGGCGGGGATGTGAAGGATAGGGCCGAGTGCCGGGCTCCACCCCCTCCTAGCCTCCCCCATCAAGGGGGAGGTATCTCTCCACTCCGTTGCACGATCCAGTCACAACCACGGAACGGCACCTCCCCCTTGATGGGGGAGGTTGGGAGGTGTGGGGCAACGTGCTTCGGCCCCTCATGCCCTAGCCGTGATCCAGCCAAGCCACCTGTTCCGGCGTCAGCTTGATCTCGAACGCCTTGAGGCTGTCGTCCAGCTCGCCCAGGGTACGCGGCCCGATCAGCGGCACGGACGGGAAGGGCTGGGCCAGCACGAAGGCCAGCGCCACGTGGATCGGGCTGTGGCCCAATTGCTTCGCCAGTTCGATGGCGCGGTCACGCCGGGCGAAGTTCTTGTCGTTATACCAGCAACGCACCAGTTCCTCATTGTCGGTCTTGTCGCGACCCGCGCGGTCGGTGAAGAAACCGCGGCCCTGGCTCGACCAGGAGAAGTTGGTGACCTGACGGTCCTTGAACCAGGCCTTCCAGTCATCGGTGGACGCGCTGACGCAGCCATCCCAGATCGGCACCAGCATTTCCGACAGTGCGAAGTTGTTGCTGAGCGCCATTGGCTTGGTCTTGCCGGTGCGCTCGGCATAGGCGGTGGCCTCGTCGAAGCGCTCCTTCGTCCAGTTGGAACCGCCGAACGGCCCGCGAATGCGGCCCGCCTTCACCTCGGCATCCATGGCATCGACGAATTCGCCGACCGGAACATCGAGATTGTCGCGGTGCATGAAATAGACGTCGACATAGTCGGTCTGCAGGCGATCGAGCGACTGGGTCAGCTGCTTGGCGATGACGTCGGGATAGCAGAGCGGGCTATGCGCGCCCTTGCCGATCAGCACCGCGCCCTCGCGGGTGCCGCGATTGCGGTGCCACTCGCCGAACAGGGTTTCGGTGTAGCCGGCGCCATAGACGAAGGCGGTGTCAAAGATATTGCCGCCCTTTTCCCAGAACGCGTCGAGCAGGATGGCGCCCGAGGCAAAGCTGCGGAAATCCTCAAAGCCCAGCGCCACGGCCGAGGCTGGCTTGCCGAGGCCCGGAATCGAGCGCTTGGGAATGATGCCGCTATTGGGGCCGAGCTTGCGGTTATCGAGGGTATTGACCCGGTTGGCGGCTTTTTCGACCGAATATTCGATGCCGGCATCCTTGCGCCAGGCGTCGAGCACGCGGGCATTGCCCAGGCTGTCGGCCCAGCTCATGCCCGGCGCGGCGAATTCCTGGCGCTTGGCAAAAATGGCTTCGGCAGCGGCGTCGACTTCGAAGGAATAGACGTGACGGCTCTCGTTGACGCTGATCGTCTCTGTCTTGCCGCCCTTGATGATGTCGATACGGCCCAGGCCCTGGGTGCGGTCACCGCCGGCGAACCAGAAATCGGGCACTTCGATGCGCCCATCGGCGCCGTGAATGCGCAGCACATTGTCGAGATTGGCCATCACCGCGCAGGAGACCTGCGCCACGATGCCGTTCTCGAAGGTGAGAATGGCGGCGGCCCAGTCATCCGTGCCTTCGGCATTGAGCTTGGCCGTGCCGCGGATTTTCACCGGATCGGCAAACGGCTTGCCCATCGCCTGACCGGCGATGAAACGGGCCATCGACACCGGATAGCCGCCGACATCGAGAATGCCGCCGCCGGCCAGCGCCGAGGCGAACAGGCGATGCTGCGGCTGAAATGTCCCCATCGAAAAGCCAAAGCTCGACTGGATCATGCGGATTTCGCCGATGACGCCCGAGCGGATCAGTTCGGCCAGCTTGGCGGCCTGCGGATGCAGGCGATACATGAAGGCTTCGCCGGCAAAAGTGCCGGCCTTGCGGTGGGCATGCAGCACCGCGTCGATCTCGAAGGCCGAGAGGGCGAAGGGCTTTTCCACCAGCACATGCTTGCCCGCTTCGGCCGCCTTGATCGCCCATTCGGCGTGGCCGGTATGGGGTACGGCGATATAGACTGCGTCGATCTCGGAATCGGTCAGCAGCGCCTCATAGCCATGCACGATTTTCGCGCCGGGGAAGTCGGTCGTCAGATTGGGCTTGCCGGGGTTGCGGGTGGCGACGGCGGCCAGCACGCCATGCTTGGAACCGGCGACGCCCCCCTGAAACGCCTTGGCAATGCTGCCGGGCCCGATAATACCCCAGCGGATTTTTTGATCGGTCATAGTCTTGGTCCTTGCATATCCGCTGTTATGGGCGGGCGATTTTGATCGGGGAGGGCGCGGCGGGCGCCGCAGGCAAAACAGTCATGACTAGCGTAGCCGCAGGCCCGCGCTGTCGAACAGGAAGGCGCGTTCGGGGCTGATCGAGACGGTCAGGCGCTCGCTGCCGATTTCGTGGCGCGAGTCTTCGCGCTCGATCACCAGCTGTTCGCCGCCGGAATTGGCATAGACATAGCTGGTCGAGCCCAGATGCTCGGCCACGTCGACATCGAGGGTGATGTCGGCCGCGCCGGCTCCCGCTTCGCCGAAATGCTCGGCGCGCACGCCAAGCGTGACCTTGTCCCCGACACTGCCCGCCGCGATGGGCAGGGTGATCCGAATCGTCTTGTGGTTGAGCAGGGCGATGGTGGTGTTGTCCGCCGTCTTTTCGACGATCTCGGCGGCGAGGAAATTCATCTGAGGCGAGCCGATAAAGCCGGCGACGAACTGGTTGGCCGGATCGTCATAAAGGTCGAGCGGCCGGCCGACCTGCTCGATCAACCCATCGCGCAGCACCACGATGGTGTTGGCCAGCGTCATCGCCTCCACCTGGTCATGCGTCACATAGATGATGGTGGTCTGCAGCTCCTTGTGCAGCCGGGCGATTTCGATGCGCATATGCACGCGCAATTCGGCATCGAGATTGCTCAGCAGCTCATCGAACAGGAACACCTGCGGATTGCGGACAATGGCTCGGCCGATGGCGACGCGCTGCCGCTGGCCGCCCGAGAGTTCCTTGGGCAGGCGATCGAGCAGCGGCTCCAGCGCCAGAATGTGCGCAGCCTCCTGCACCTGCTTGGCGATCTGGTCCTTGGCGACGCCGGCAAAGCGCAGCGCAAACCCCATATTTTCGCGCACCGTCATATGCGGGTAGAGCGCATAGGTCTGGAACACCATGGCGATGCCGCGTTTGGACGGCTCCACCTCGTTCATACGCTCGCCGCCGATCTGCAACTCGCCGGCGGTGATGTGTTCTAACCCGGCGATCATCCGCAGCAGGGTGGACTTCCCGCACCCCGACGGGCCGACAAACACCACGAACTCCTTGGCGGCGATGTCGAGATCGACGCCCTTGATGACTTCGACGCTCCCGTAGGACTTGCGCACGCCTCTCAGCTTCAAGCTGCTCATGCTGAATGCACCTTATTTGACCGCGCCCAGCATGCCTTCGACGAAGCGGCGCTGGAGCAGGAAGAAAATGATGAGGGTGGGCAGGGTGGCCAGCACCGTGGCGAACAGGGTCATGCCGTAATCGGGCACATAGGCCGAGGTCATCGACGAAATGATCAGGGTGATCGTCTTGTTATCGGCGGTCTGCAGCACGATCAGCGGCCAAAGGTAATTGTTCCAGTTGGCCATGAAGACGATGATGGTGGCCGCCGCATAGGTGGGGCGCATCACCGGCAGGTAGATGAACAAAAATATCTGCCATTCCTTGAGCCCATCGACCCGGGCGGCGTCCCGCAATTCGGGCGGGAAGGCTTTGGTGGCCTGGCGGAAATAGAAGATGATGAAGATCGAGGCGACGCTGGGCAGAATGACCGCCGTATAGGTGTTGACCAGCTTGGCCTGCGAAAACATCACGAACAGCGGCACCATCAGCGCGGCAAACGGGATCGAAAGCAGCAGCAACAGCAAGGCGAAGATGCGTTCGCGCATCCGCGAGCGGAACATTTCAAAACCATAGCCAGCCAGCGAGGAAACGATCAGCGTCAGCGCGGTGGCGACAATGGCGATGAAGGCGGAGTTGAAGAAAATGCGCGGGGCATCGACCATGGTGAAAAAGGTCGTGGCGTTGTTGAACAGCTCGGAGCCGAAATCGGATTTTCCCTTGACGATATCGGCGGATTTGTTGGTCGCGCCGACAATCATCCAGAAGAACGGGAACACCGAGATGAAGGCCGCCAGTGACAGCAGCAGATAAAGCAGCCCGCGGCGGAGCAGGGCGAACGGGTTGGCCGGCATTCGCCAGCCCGTCCGGGCGACAGTGGTGGCGGTGGTCATCGGGGTGTCGGTCATGACGATTTCCGATCGCGGGCGATGAGGAACTGCGCAAAGCTGAGGATGGCGACCACAACCACGATCACCCACGAAACCGTTGCCGCATAGCCGAAGCTGGGCATGAATTTGAAGGTGAGATTGTAGATGTAGAGCGACAGGGTCAGCGTTGAATCCGAGGGGCCCCCGGTACCGGCGGTGAAGTTGTAAACCTCGTCGAACAGCTGCAGCGTGCCGATGGTGGAGATGACGGTGGTGAACAGAATCATCGGCTTGAGCATCGGGATGGTGAGATAGCGGAACCGGGCCCAGGCGGGCACGCCATCGATGCGGGCGGCCTCATAGATCGAGCGGTCGATATTCTGCAACGCCGCCAGATAGAAAATCATGTTGTAGCCAGTCCAGCGCCAGGTGATGGCGATGATGACGGTAACCTTGGCCCAGAACGGATCGCCGAACCAGGCAATCGGCGCGCCGACGATATGCAGCGCCATCAGGGTCTGGTTGATCACGCCGTCCGTGGCGAACATCGACTTGAACAGGGTGGAATAGGCAATCAGCGAGGTCACGCAGGGCAGGAAAATCGCGGTGCGGAACAACCCGCGAAACCGCAATGTGCTGTCGTTCAGGGCCACTGCGAACAGCAGCGCCAGCACGATCATGATCGGCACCTGCACGATGAAAAAGGTGAAGGTGTTGCCCAGCGCGCGCAGGAACACCGCATCCTTGGTCAGCCGCAGGATATTGGTGAAGCCACCAAAGCTAAAATTCATGCCCTTGCCGACTTGGAAGCTCATCCAGAGCGACCAGACAATGGGATAGATCATGAACAGGCCGAGCAGCACCAGGGCAGGGGCGATGAACAGCCACCCGTGGACCTCTCCGCGACGGTCGAGACGCGTTTGTGACAAGTGTTGCCCTCCCATGGTGCAGCACGTCGAAATGGACAGTCAGGCTTGGGGCAGCGGGTGAGCCCGCCGCCCCTGTCGCAGACTACTGGATCTGCTGTTCCGACTGTTCGTTGATCGCCTGCAGCGCCACGTCGAGGTCGCCGCCCTTGATGATCTCAGGGAGCTGCGCCTGGATGGCGGAGCGCACTTCGGCCGTGTAAACGCCATAGTCGACGCTCGGGATTTGGCTCAGCCAGGTCGAGAAGTCCTGCCAGACGGGAGCGCCGCCGAAGAAGTCGTCATTGGCCTTGTAGGCGTCACCTTCGCGCGCTGCCAGCAGCGAGCCGACGGCACCCTGATTGACCAGGATCTTCTGGTAGAACTCGACGTCTTCGGCCCAGATGGTCTTGAGGAAGTCGATGGCTTCGGCCTTGTTGTCCGACGACGACAGGACATACCAGCTCGAGCCGCCCAGATTGGAGGCGTTGACCGAGCCTTCGATGTCGAGGCGCGGCGTCGAGGCAACGGCCCACAGCCCCGCCTGATCGGCATTGGCCTTGATGGTGCCGGTGATCCAGACGCCGACGGGAACCGAGGCGACTTCGCCCGAGGTGAAGGCGCCGGTATATTCGGCCCAGCCCGACACGGGCTTCACCAGATCGGCGGCATAGAACTTGGCAAACGTCTCCAGCGCCTTCCGCAGGGGTGCGTTGTCGACGATGTTGAGGCTGCCATCCTCGTTGAAATACCAGGTGCCGGCCGACTGCATCATCATCTGGATGAGGCCGGGATCGCTCAGGTCAAAGTCGAGCAGCTTGTGCCCGGTCTTGGCCATGACGTCGGTGCCGATCTCGATCAGCCGGTCCCAGGTAATGTCCTTGAGATCGTCGGCGCTATAGCCCGCCTGGGTGAAATAGTCGGAGCGGTAGAAATAGCCGGTCACGCCGGAGTCGAAGGGTAGCGAGTAGGACTTGCCGTCATAGGTGGCGGCGGCGACCTTGTAGGGCGCGAAAACCGACATATCGATGCTGTCGGAGAGCGGCTCGAAGGCGCCGGGGAAGGATTGCAGATATTTCTGCGCCACGTCGTCCTGGATCAGCACGATATCGGGCAGGCCATCGGTGCTGCCGGCCAGCAACTGCGTCTGCAGCTTGGCGCGGATATCGTCCTGGCTGGCCGAGTCATCGATGTTAGAGCTGGCTCGGGGAATCTGAACACGGGGATGAGTGGATTTTCTGCCTGACGGCGGCCAATATGGCCGCGAACAGGAGAGATCATGACGAGACGACCCCGCCGCAACCACACCCCGGCGTTCAA
>NZ_JBTMWV010000011.1:0-90938 GCF_054489345.1 Devosia sp. A369
CCACGGTATAGATCCCCAACCCTCCTGCAAGCGTCGCAGAAGGAAGATAGGTGGCCGACTTTTACGCCGCCCGAAGCGGGACTATCCCGCCGCTACCGTGGACTAATTTTGCACCGCCGCTCTCAGCCAGTTGCACGACGACCTCGATATCGAGGCGCGGGCCATCGACAGCTGGACCGCCCGGGCGGCACACGGCAAGAGCTTTCTGACCGACAAGACGGTCCTGCTGGTCGACGAGGCCGGCCTGCTGACCAGCCGGCAGATGAGCAAGCTGCTGGCTGAGGTTGATCGCGCGCAACAGGCTGGTCTGCAGGTGGCCGTCAGACTGGTCGGCGATCGCCGCCAGCTACAGCCGATTGGAGGACCCGGATTGCGAATTGTCGCCGATGCGATCGGTGTGCACCGCGTTGATACCATCGTGCGTCAGCGCCACGCCTGGGCGCGCGATGCCGTCACGGCCTTTGGCCGGGGCCGGGCTCCAGAAGCTTTGGCCGCCTTTGTCGAGCAGGATCTGCTGCACTATGGCAGCGGGCCAATAGACACCATCAATCGTATGGCGCAGGCTTGGCATCAGCGCCGACAACTCCACGGCGACACCGCGGTGCTGATGATCGCCAAGTCAAACCGGCAGGTTTTGGCCCTGAATGCTGCCGCCCGAAGCTTGCTGCAGGCACAGGGACAATTGCCCAATGACAGGGGGATGATCTTCCCGGCCGCCACGCCGTCGGGGCAAAGTCATGCCCTCGAATTGGTGCCGGGCGATGCGGTGCGCTTTCTCAAGCGCGTCGATGCTCTGGGCGTCATCAATGGCACGACCGGTATCATCGACAAGGTCGTGCGCACCGGCAACGAGCGGTTTGAAATCACGGTGCGGGTCGGCGGCCGAAAGCTCCGCTTTGCCCCGGGCGAATTGGCCGATGACAAGGGCCGGCTGCTACTGGCGCATGCCTACGCCAGCAGCTGCTATGGCGCGCAGGGCCTGACCACCGAGCACGCCTTCGTGCTGGCCGATCCGGGCATGGATCGGCATGATATTTTCGTTGCGGCCAGTCGTGCCCGTGAGGCAACCCATCTGTTCGTTGATCAGAAGGGTCTCGATAGTCGCGCCATGTCGGCGCGGCTATTGAATGATCGGCAACGTGAGGTTGGTGAACAGGAGCGCCTCAGCGTGCTGGCAGGCAAGTTCAGCGCGGCACGGGTGAAGGTTTCCACCCTCGATTATCTGCCGCCGGCGCAACCGCTTGAATATGGCCCGGAGCCCCAGCGCCAGAGAAATAATGCGCGCGAACTCAGCCGAGATTAGCGATCAGTCCGTGAACCGGCTCCGGGTTCAACCCCGATCGGCGGAGAGAGCTCAACACATCCCTAACTGGCCACCATGGCAGCGCGCGGTTTTCGGCCTACCCGAGCATAGACACCTCGGCAGACGAAACGACCTGCGTCTTTGCCGGCAGCTATATTGAGGTGATGAAGATGCGTGACGGCCTCCACCCAAAATGCCTTGGCTCCCCGCTCCAGCGGGTTTTCTTGTCCTAAACGAGGTTTTATCTCGTCGATTGCACGAGTGCGTAGCCGTTTCTTGTGATCGCGGCCTCAACCCATGCGGGCGACATTCCCAGCAGTTTGTCATCGGTCATGGTCGTGGCGAGATTGCGCCAGTCTAAGTGCCGTAAGTGGGCAGGAATCCCACCTAGCGGTCCATAAGGCAGCACCAGCAATTCGTGCTGCGTCTTTTCGCCATCGGCCGCAATAAACACATTCACCCGCAATCCAATCCCCGTCACGTCGTAAGGCTGAGCAGCGCGTATCCATTGCTTCCCATCTCAGCCTCGATAATCGGTCCAGCTGTTACAAGCAACCTATCGGACAGCGTCGTTACGGCCAGGTGGCGCCAGTTTAAATTCTGCAATGATTGCGGTATTGCCTCACTTTCGGACCCTTGCGGAAGCAGTAACAACTGTCGTTGCGTTCGCTCTTCATTTTCCGTGATAAAAACGACTATTCGCATACAAGCATCTCCGACCTCCACATCAATGAGCATAGTGGAGCGGCGGGCGCAACTTCAACAGTAACAGATAACTGTCGCGCGCTCGTGATGTCGTGTGCATGCTGGGCGAACAGTTTAGGTTCAAGGCACGGGCCCTTCCAGTGGTTTGGCCGATAAACACAGGTTCAGTGACGTTTGCAGGTCGTCAAAAATTTTGTGCTGCTGGAGCAATTGCGCTGCCGGCGGGCTTTCGTGCTGCTGGCGTATTCGGCGGACCCGCGATGATGAATTTTGGCGAAGCCAGCGCGGCTATTTTGGGCGACCGAAGATGGACGTCTTCTGCGTGCAACTGCTTTTTTACGCCGCTTGTTGGCGCGCGTCAGTAAGCGTAAGGGTCTCAAACTCCGCGTCGCTGCACAGCGGAGACCCATCAGACTTTCTGACTGACGGCACTCCTGTCGCATTGTAAAAAAGGACCAGCTCGTCACGGCGAATGGTTGGGTCAAGCCATTCCTCTGCGATATGCCAAACCGGCTTTTTCTTTCGATTAGGCGCAGAGTTTGGAGCGCCTCTAACACAGACATACCAACGCTGGGGGCCAAAGGCGTTTGCCCCAACGACTATTTTAGGTTTCGAAATCTGGATCGGTACGTCCGCGGCGACTTGCCGTTCCAGCGCTCGCGCGGCGCGCATTTTATAGTCGTCGGGATACGGGATGGTCTCGCCCGAAAATTGCAGAGTGCTAAAATTGGTATTCTGGGCGGAGCACCCACACAACAACGCTGCAACCAGTCCAATCAGCGCTGTCCGCATGTACATCTCCCTGGTTAGCTTTTGCCGCGGAACGAGTGAATGGCCCCACTCGCGGATGGCTGCCGCAAAACACTGGCAATTTTTGCTGAAATAGAATGATCGACGCTGCCCCCTAGGGGGGCACTCGACACAACTGTTATGGTGGTCCCGCTTCTTGAAAGGTTGGCCGTGAAGTGTATCTGGTCGCCAGAGATGCGGGTAATTATCTTCATCGCCATGCCCCTTGGTCAGATAATTTGTAGACGGGGACACGTTCTGTTTCAACGTCAATAACTGCCACAGTATGGCAAAGTGGGGCCAGAAATACCCGGACACGTTCCTCGTTCGTCGCCTGCATCATTCTCGGCCTAACTGTAGATGACCGGAGCGTCGTGGCACCAGCGTGTAGCCCGCTCCAAATGCTCGCATAGATCCTCAAGTTGGTGGCTGGGAGGTTCGAAAGGACTGCGTTTTGATTTCTTCTACAAAATTGCGTTTGCCACGATAGCGAATCCGGGTCAGCGTCGAAGGGCATGCAAGGGTCGGATCCTATCCAGCCCTTGCATGCCGCTCGGGGGCAGGTGCCGAAAACTCCCCGCATCGACCAGCGGTCGATCCCTGAAGCGTAGACCGCTGGTTGGTGCGGGACCCCAGGTTCTTCATGGCGTCAAAAACTATTGGCCCGCTGGCTGATGGCGCAATGCGCGCTGTACAGTCGGGCAGATCTAGAATGCGCCTGTGCACCGGCGCAATGTCTGTCGCTTGGATGCCCACGGCCTTGGCCCTGGGCACGCGCCAGGCCGTGGTTTGTGTTGAGGGCGGCGCGGTATGACCAGCACCTATCTCACCCGAAATCAGGTCGCTGAACGCTATCCAATTTCTGCCCATACCTTGGCAAAACTGGCGTCGCAGGGGAAGGGGCCGCGCTATTTCAAGCCCACAGACAAGTGCCTCTATCGGCCGGAAGACATAGAGGCCTGGATTGAAGCCGCAGCGGTGTTGCCTGTGACGGCCGAGCCGTCTGGCCCGCGCATCACCCCACCCGGCGGCCGCGGCAGAGCCAAGCCCCCACTGCGGGCCACGTTAACCGAAGCCTCGCAACGAAATGGCCGAAAATCCCTGCCGCCATCAATAAATTCCTGGCTGCGCCGGACCGATTAGGCTTCGACGCGGGCTCGACCACCCAAAACCTTGCCGTTCAGCGTGCCGGGTTGCGTTATGGCTCGCGCAGGGCGGTTTTTGGCCAGAGCCCGCAGTCGTGCGACGCTCTCGTCCACTCTTGGATGGCGGTAGCGCAACAGGCTTTTGATGTCGACGTGCCCGGAAAAATCCATCACCTGTTCGGATGTCCAGCCAGCATCAAAGCACCGCGAAATCGCCTCGTGCCGGAAGTCATGCCAGCGCAGCGTGCCAACCGAAACCAGGTCCACCCGCCCCATCCCTTGGGCGCGTTTCGCCGCCCGGGCGCGGGCATATTCGAACGCTTTTTTCAACATGTTACCAGTGACCTTGAACAGCTTGCCGCCCTGGGCACGGTGGGGCAGCGATTCAACGATGGCCTGCGCTCGTTCGGTCAGCAAAATATGGCGTCCGCGGCCATTCTTGGCGTCCGCCAACCAAATGGTACCGCCCTTGGCATCATAATCGGGCCATTCAACGCGCAACATTTCGCCGCGTCGACAGCCCGTTTCCATAGCAAACTGGGCCGCCAACGGCGCGATCGGATCCTGCGCCGCAACCAACTCGGCGAACAGCAGGGTTTCCTCTTCGGGCTGAATGCGGCGGATGCGCTCGTCAATCGCGCGCGGCGCCTTGACATATTCCAGGGGTGAGCGTGCCAGATCATACTTTCGCGCTGCGGCCTCAAACAGCGGCTTCATCAGGCGGATGTCTCGGCCAATCGTGTTGGGTTTGACCTGTTCCAGACGCTCGACAATCCAGTCTTCGAACATGTCTTCGCTGGCATCGACTAACGCGGTGGCGCACAGCATCACGTTATTGCGGCGAAAGGCGCGCAGGCGATACAACTCGCTAGCCACGCCTTTGACGCGCCGCTTGCCAGTTTCCAGCGCGGTAATCCCCTCGTCAATGACATCGCCCACGCTGGTGCGGTGGCCGATCAGGCGGTCGATCTTGTGACCGCGGTCCTGGTCGCCCAGCACCTGGCGGACAAAGCGCTTGGCGTCGTCGAGACCATCGAACGAGGCGTTGTGGGTGGGAAAGCCCTTGCGGCGAATTTTGACCTGGTACGAGGTCAAGCGTCCGTCTGTGGAAATCCGCTCATAAATATAGTCGGTGCCCGGGAGTTTATAGGTCGGCATGACGGTGTTCTTCTCGCGCTGTGCGAAAAAGGGTCGTCGACATTCCGAGGATTCGCAAGGGGTGCGCGTTGATTCGCCTGGCGGGTGTGGTCCCAAAACCTGTCCCAAACTTAATGTGTTACATCAAGGACTTAGGGCAAGTATTGGCGCACCCGACAGAATTCGAATCTGTGACCTCTGCCTTCGGAGGGCAGCGCTCTATCCAGCTGAGCTACGGGTGCATCCGTTGCGCGGGGACGGGCCACCGGCTGAACTGGGCGCAACCTAACCAAAGCCGGTGATCGGCGCAACGGGCGTTTTGGCCAAAATGCTGCGACTCCACAGCGGCCTCTCGCTGCCGTCGGGCTGCGGGATTGTCGCCCAGCCAACCGGCGTGCCGCCATGGCCGGCGGGGCAGGGGCCGTGGAGTATCGGCATGGCCTGCACGCCGTGCCGCACGGCCATTTCTGCCAAGACCGGAATCTGGCTATATCCGGGCTGCTGCCATCAATCTGCCATCAGACTGCCGTGATTGGGCCCTATCGCGCCAGAACGATGAATCCGCTAGAGTGGTGGCATGGCATTTCCAACCAATTTTTTCAGCAGCGCCCGCCGCCTTGGCGCCGCTAGCCTGCTGGCCCTGCTCGTATCCGGCTGCTCGATGAGTGCGCTCAAGCCGGCGCCCGGCCCGGCCACTGCGGCGCTGGCGGCCTTCGCCAGTCCTGAAGCCACGCCGGAAGGCCATGTCCCCGATGCGGCTTTGGTGCCCGAGGCGCCGGTGGCGCTGGCCTATGCCGGTGGCGCCTATGATGGGTTGGTGGCCCATTATGCCGCGCAATATGCGGTGCCCGAATCCCTGATACACCGCGTCATTCAGCGCGAAAGCAAATATAACGCCGCCGCCCGCAACGGACCCTATTATGGCCTGATGCAGATCAGCCACGCCACGGCCAAGGGCATGGGCTATGGCGGCTCGCCCGCCGGGCTGCTCGATGCCGAAACCAATCTGCGCTATGCCGTGCGCTATCTGGCGGGGGCCTATGTCACCGCCCACGGCAATTCCGATCAGGCCATGCGCTATTACGCCCGCGGCTTCTATTACGATGCCAAGCGCGCCGGCCTGCTCGAAAAATCCGGTCTGCGCTAGCCGCCAGCCGACGTCGTTTCAATAGTTGGCACGCAGCAAGCTGTCGTCCTTGCCCGGCAACCTAGCACGGGCAGCTGTCCGCATGGACCACCCGGACAAGCCGGGTGGTGACGATGGGGTGAGTGGGAGAATGACCCGGTGAAGCCGGGCTAGCCCAGTCTAAAATGCCTAATCTGCTGTGCGTCCGGCCAGCAGCAGGGCAATCTGGGTTGCCAGTTCGGCCTGCTGATAGGGCTTGGACAGGCGGGGCAGGTTGGTGGAGGTGCCGCTGGGCAGGTCGGCATAGCCGGTGGCCAGCAGGATCGGCAGGTTCGGCTGCAACTCGCGCGCGCGCTCGGCCAGCTCCACCCCGGTCATGCCCGGCATGGCATAGTCGGTGATCAGAGCGTCGATTTGCCGGCCGCTGCCGAGAATTTGCAGCGCCTCCTTGCCGGAATAGGCTTCCAGCGCCGTATGACCCAAATCCTGCACCATATCGACGGTGCTCATATTGATCAGGGCGTCATCATCCACCACCAGAATGACCGAGGCCGGCGGTGTGGATGGCTGTTCGGGCTTCACGGACAAAACCTCCTTGGTCGGGGACAGGGCGACGGGCAGCCACAATTGGGCGGTAGTGCCTTCGCCCAGCCGGCTATCGAGTTGCAGGGCGCCGCCGAGCTGCACGGCCAGTCCATGCACCATCGACAGGCCCAGACCGGTGCCCTTGCCCAGCTCCTTGGTTGAGAAAAATGGCTCAATTGCGCTCTTGAGCGTGGATTCATCCATGCCGGTGCCGGTGTCGCCGACGCTGAGGCGCAAAAACGGCCCCGACAGGTCCAGCCCGCTGGTGGCGCCGTCCCGCAGGCCGAGCACCAGCCGCAGCCGCCCACCCTCGGGCATGGCGTCGCGGGCATTGACCGCCAGGTTGAGAATGGCCAGTTCGAGCTGGTTGGCGTCGACCCGGGCCGGCGGCAGATCCGGCTCGATGGCGAAATCCACCGCGATCAGCGGCCCGATCGAGCGTTCGAGCAGCCCGCGCATGCCGTCGAGCAATTGCGCCAGATCGGTCGGGGCCGGGCGCAAATCCTGCCGCCGGGCAAAGGCCAGCAGCCGCGAGGTCAGCGACGCACCACGCTGCGCGCCCTGCAGCGCCCCATCGATGAAACGCTGCATTTGCGGATCATTGGGCAGGCGCTTGCGCAGCAATTCCAGATTGCCCTGGATGGCGGCCAGGAGATTGTTGAAGTCATGCGCCACGCCGCCGGTCAGTTGGCCGATGGTTTCCATCTTTTGCGCCTGCCGCAGCTGCTCCTCGGCCCGCCGCCGTTCGGTCATTTCGCGGAAAAACGCTGCCCCGCCGACGATTTCGCCATCGCCGCCGCGCAAGGGCGCATGCTGGCTTTCCAGCACCACCTGATTGCCGGTCAGCGTGTGCAGTTCGATTTCCTCGATCGGCCCGGAAATCCCGGCCAGCGCATCGCGCAGCCGCAGCTCGATGGTTTCGTTCTGGCCGTCGCCGACAATGCGCGCCAGCGAGCGCCCCAGCACCGCCGGCGCCGGCAGGCCGAAAATCCGCTCCATCACCGGGTTCCAGATCGTCACCCGGAAATTGGTGTCATAGGCGACAATGCCGGCCGGCACGCTGGTCAGCAGCAGCCCGGACAGCGCCCGCTCGCCACGCAGCGCCTGCTGGGTGCGCTCGCGTTCGGCCGCCACCGCTTCGAGCAGCTTTTCCCGCTCGGCCTCGGCCAGCTTGCGCGCGGTAATCTCCGAAGCCACGCCGATCAGCGTCTGCGGCTGGCCAAAGCGGTCGGTCAATACCCGGGCGCGCGCATCGATCCAGTGCACGCTGCCATCGGGCCAGTGAATGCGGTATTCCAGCACCAGATCGGCGCCTGCCATGGCGTCGTCAAAGCCGCGCTGTACCCGCTTTTGCTCGGGCAGCGCCACCGCCTCGATCAGATCGGCAAACAGCAGCGTCTCGTCGGGGCGGCGGCCGAAACAGGCCTTGAACTGGTCCGAGCCGGACAGCACCTGCTCGGCAATATCGAGTTCCCACGAGCCCATGCGCCCGGCCAGCAGCGCCGTTTGCAGCCGTTGCTCGGCCTCGCGCATGCCTTCGAGATCGCGCCGTGCCTGATATTGCCGACGGCGGCCCCGCAGCGCATTGTCCACCATGTTGAGCAGCGCCACCGGCTGCCACGTCCCCGCCAGCACCAGCACATTGCCCAGCGCCGAACAGGGCTCGCCCGCCAGTGGACCGAGGATGATCAAGGGGAAATCCGACCACGGCGCCTGACCCGCGATCCAGCCCTGCAGCGCCGCCAGCTCGGCGCCCTGCAAGACCGCGCTGGCGATGATGGCGAGGCCCGCGCCGCTCTGCATTTCCGCCAGCAGCCCATCCATCGTCGTGACGGCATCAACCTGGCGCCCGGCCTCGCGCAGCAACGCGATGGCCTGGGACCCGTCTTGCCCCTGTGGTGTCAGGATCAGTGCCCGTTCCGAACTGATCACGCCCGGTCATCTCCGCTTCTGGCCGCCACGCCGGCCGTCTATGGCGCCGCGTCGGGATGGGTTTGTCCCAGTGTAGGGCGTGCCGCCGCGCAATACACCCGCAAATCTGCCGGTGCTGCGCCGCCCCAGCCCGCAATTTCCGGGAACGCGGCCAGTTGTGCCCCGGTTCCCGTCCCCCAGGCCTTTTTGCCGGGGCCAAACTCGCCTAAAGTCGCGCCTCGCTCGTCGAATGGAATCGGTTTCATGCATTTGCTGCTTGTCGACGGCTCGGGCTATATTTTCCGCGCCTTTCACGCTCTGCCCCCGCTCAACCGCAAGTCCGATGGCTTGCCGGTCGGCTGCGTCCAGGGTTTCTGCAACATGCTGTGGAAGCTGATGGAGGATCTCAAGGGCGACGACGAGCCCACCCATATGGCCGTCATTTTCGACCATTCGGGCAAAACCTTCCGCGACGATTTCTATGCCGAATACAAGGCGCAGCGCCCGCCGGCGCCGGCGGACCTCGTACCGCAATTCCCGCTGACCCGCTCGGCCACCCGCGCCTATAATATCCCCTCCATCGAAATGGAGGGCTGGGAGGCCGATGACATCATCGCCACCTATGCCCGCATGGCCCGCGAGGCCGGCGGCAAGGTCACCATCGTCTCCTCCGACAAGGATCTGATGCAGATGGTCGAGCCCGATGGCTCGATCCGCATGCTCGACACCATTGCCCGCCCCGGCCAGCCGCCCTTGCGCTGGATCGGCGTCGATGAGGTGATCGCCAAATTCGGCGTCACCCCGGACAAGGTGATCGACGTGCAGGCGCTGTGCGGCGATAGCGTCGACAACGTCCCCGGCGTCCCCGGCATCGGCGTCAAGACCGCCGCCGAGCTGATCAATACCTATGGCACGCTGGAAACCCTGCTCGAGCGCGCCAGCGAGATCAAGCAGAACGCCCGCCGCGAAAAGCTCATCGCCAATGCCGACCTCGCCCGCATTTCCAAGCGCCTGGTGACGCTCGAACAGCAGGTGCCGGTTACCCTTGATCTGGGCGCGCTGTCGCGCCAGCCGGTCGAGCCGGGCAAGCTGTTTCCGTTCCTCAAGGCGATGGAATTTGCCACCCTCACCAAGCGCCTCGCCGGCCTGCTCGGCGCCGATCCCGACGTCTGGGAACCCGATCCCGAGATTGCCGCCAAACCCTCCAGCCCCATCGGCTTCAACAATGAAGCCCGCGCCGACGCTCGCGCCGCCCGCCACGAAGCCGCCGGTACTGCCGGCTCGCCTTTGGTGCTGCATGCCGCCGCCGAACATGAGCGCATCAAGGCCATTCCGTTCAATCCGGCCGCCTATGAAATCATCCGCGATGCCGCCCAGCTACAGCGCTGGATCGACGCCATCGAAATGACCGGCTATGTCGCCACCGACGTCGAAACCACCGGCCTCGATAACCAGACCGCCGATCTGGTCGGCCTGTCCTTTGCCATCCAGCCCGGCACCGGCGCCTATCTGCCGCTCGGCCACTCCGTGGGAGAGGGCGATATCTTTGGCGGCGGCCATGCCGAAGGCCAGATGGATATCCGGCTGGCGCTCGACATGCTGCGCCCGATCTTCGCCAATCCGGCGATCCTCAAAATCTTCCACAACGCCAAATACGATCTCGGCCTGCTCGCCCGCTATGACGTGCCGGTGAACTCCATCGATGACACGCTGCTGCTGAGCTATTCGCTCGACGGCCCGCAATACAACACCATGAGCGAGCTGGCCGATCACTGGCTCGGCGTGCCCGGCACCCCGATCAAGGAGCTGATCGGCTCCGGCAAATCCCAGATCACCTTCGCCCAGGTGCCGATCGACAAGGCCGCGCTCTATGCCGCTGAAGACAGCGACATGACCATCCGCCTGTGGCGCATCCTCAAGCCCCGCCTCGCCGCCGAGAGCATGACCACGGTCTATGAAACCCTCGAGCGCCCGCTGGCCCCGGTGCTGGGCCGCATGGAAGCCCGTGGCATTTCCATCGACCGGCAGATTCTCGCCCGCCTCTCGGGCGATTTCGCTCAGCGCGCCGCCGCCTTCGAGGCCGAGGCCTATGAGCTGGCCGGCTCCAATTTCAATCTCGGCTCGCCCAAGCAGCTCGGCGAAATCCTGTTTGATCGCATGGGGCTGGAAGGCGGCACCAAGACCAAGACCGGCGCCTGGTCCACCGGCGCGGATGTGCTGGAAGACCTCGCCCTCAAGGGCGTGCCGCTGGCCCGCACCATTGTCGACTGGCGCCAACTGACCAAGCTCAAGGGCACCTATACCGACGCATTGCCCGAATATATCAACGCCCGCACCAAGCGCGTCCACACCACCTATTCGCAGCACTCGGTGCTGACGGGTCGCCTCAGCTCCAACGATCCGAATTTGCAAAACATCCCCGTGCGCACCGCTGACGGCCGCAAGATCCGCACCGCCTTCGTCGCCGCCCCCGGAAAAATCCTGATTTCCGCCGACTACAGCCAGATCGAGCTGCGCGTTCTTGCCCATATCGCCGATATTCAGGCGCTCAAGGATGCCTTCGAGGAAGGCCTCGACATTCACGCCATGACCGCCAGCGAAATGTTCGGCGTCCCGGTCGAAGGCATGCCGTCCGATGTGCGCCGTCGCGCCAAGGCGATCAATTTCGGCATCATCTACGGCATTTCCGCTTTTGGCCTGGCCAATCAGCTCGGCATTCCGCGCGGCGAGGCGGGCGACTACATCAAGACCTATTTCGAGCGCTTCCCCGGCATCAAGGACTATATGGACGAGCAGCGCCGCCGGGTGAAAATCGACGGTTTCGTCACCACCATTTTTGGCCGCAAGATCAACTTCCCCAACGCCAATTCCAGCCACGCCGCCGAACGCAGCTTCGTCGAACGCGCCTCCATCAACGCCCCCATCCAGGGCTCCGCCGCCGACATCATCCGCCGCGCCATGATCCGCATGGAGCCCGAGCTGAAAAAGGCAGGCGTCGAAGCCGACATGCTGCTGCAAGTCCACGACGAACTGATCTTCGAAGTGCCCTTGGGCACCGAGGAGGTCGCCATGGCGGCGATCAAGCGCATCATGGAAGGCGCGGCGGAGCCGGCGGTACGGCTATCGGTGCCGATTCAGGTCGATGCCCATGCGGCGAATAATTGGGACGAGGCGCACTAGGTTTTGGTGTGACGCTGATGAAACAGCCCCCGGCTTTCGCCGGGGGCTTTCTGATTCACTTCATGAATTCGTACGTTCTACGCCGAGGCCGTGTAACCTCGGATCACATCCTTCAACGGACCTGCGAGGCTGAAGATGTCCTCGACCTGTTCGACGTCGTGGCGCACCGCCTCCTTGTTCGCGTCAAACACCATCACAAACTTCGTTTTCCCGTTGAAGTGCATCCGGGCGATCGGCTTGCGGTTATTGTCGTCGAACAGGATGGAGCAATAGGACTGCGCATCGCGCATGGTGATGCGCGAAACAGGCGCCACCTCGGCGGCAATGGCGCGGACGATATTGAAGCCGTGCAGTTCTTCCGGCGTCGTATCGAGCTTGCTTTCGTCCACCATCGGGACCTCATCCTCGGCTCCGCCGTCGAAAGCCACATCGATCTTCTGCTTGGCGCGTTGCCTGAACAGGTCGTCAAAGGCCCGTTTGACGATGGGTTTTAGGCCGTCCACAACCGCGCCGGTGAGCTTGCCGGTGTAAAAGCCGCGCGCCACGAAACGCACGAAATCCTCGTCGGGATTGGCCCATTGGGTTTCGATGACGCTCATTGCCCCACGCAGATATTTCAATGACGAGGCCGCAGCCTGAACATTCTCGATGCTGAAATTGCTTTTGTGGAATTTCTCCAGCTCTTTCAGATCGTTGTCGTCATAGGACAGCAGGTCGAATTTGAAGAAGGGTGTCGCATCCATCTTGTTGGGCGCATCCAGATCGGTGAAGAACCAGATATGCAGCCCATTGGTCAGGATGCCGATATTGGCATCGCAGGTGTGGAAGTAGCGGAATAGCTGGCTGAACTGTGCGTCGCGCAGATTGACCGAGACCGATTTGGCCTCCACCAGATATTCGATCCGGTTGCCTATCTTGATCGCATAGTCGATCTTTTCGCCCTTCTTCAGGCCGACGTCGGCGACGTATTCCGGAATAACCTGTGTCGGGTCAAAGACATCGAAGCCAAGGACCCGAAGAAACGGCATGACGATAGCGTTCTTGGTTGCTTCTTCGGTTTGCGCGATTGCCTGCGCGTTAATAGCCCGCTTCGCCAGATCGGCGACATCTTCCTTAAATGACATTATTGCCCCCACAATATTGGGAGCCTAGGTGGTGTCAGGACAGATGTAAACCAACGGATATTTGCGGCCCTCCCTGCACCATCACCACCCACGGTGTCACCCCGGGCCTGACCCGGGGCCCATCCCGGAAGCACCCCACAGCCGCTAGGTGGATCAAACCGTCACCCCCTCCCAACCTCCCCCATCAAGGGGGAGGTGTCGTTCTGTGGTTGTGACTAGATCGTGCCCAAACCCGATCTGATACCTCCCCCTTGATGGGGGAAGTTAGGAGGGGGTGGAGCCAAAGGCACCGCGCCACGGATACCCACCGCGCGTCACCCTCGGGCTTGACCCGAGGGCTCTACACTTCCGGCGGCAAGGTCAGTGCAACCCCCTCGGGTCAAGCCCGAGGGTGACGTGTCGTGGGTGAGGTAAAATGCTGAAACTTATCCATCTTATCCCCGCCCCCAAAACCTCCCGCATACTCCACCCATCTTCCGGGATACGGGCGGCGCTGCAGCGACCGGTGTCCGGATTGACGGTCGGGAGGGTGGAGGTCGCGCTCCGCCCTGGGCTGTGCGGATGGGGCATTCGGGCATGGGGCTACGGGTCCATGCTGGGGCTTGCGGTCTGCCTTCCGAGAAAAACCCGACGCCCCGAGGCGGTTCTCGTCTCATTATTTTAACTTAACCAGAGGCGAAAACCGCCTCGGGGCTCCGCTCGTCTTCTGAAACCCGCATTGCAGGCGGCGCTTGCGCACGCCTATCGGCGGGTCACCGAAACACTCCGTCCTTCGCCGCCGGGCGGAATCGCCAGCTCCACCACCAGCGTCGCCGCCGCGACCAGTTCCGGTGCCCGTTCGGCCCATTCGACCAGCACGATGGCATCGGGATTGTCGAGCAGGCCCAGTTCATCCACCTCGCGCGGATCGCCCAGCCGGTAGAGGTCGGCATGCAGCACCGGGCCCTTGGCCGTGTCGTAGGGCTGCACCAGCGCAAAAGTGGGGGAGGGCACGTCGAGCGCCGGATCGCCGGCCAGATGGCGGATGATGGCACGGGCCAGCGCCGTCTTGCCGGCGCCGAGATCGCCATTGAGCACCACGAGGTCGCCTGGCGCCAGCATGGCCGCCAGCGCGGCCCCGAGGGCGGCAGTCGCGGCGTCGTCGGCGAGCAGGCGCTCCATTATTCGGCGACGCCGGCCATGGCGCTGTCGCGCGGCAGGTTGACGATGATGCGGCTGCCGCGCGGCTCGCGCTTTTCGGCCGAGATGGTGCCGCCATGCAGATTGACGAAGGTCTTGACGATGGCGAGGCCAAGGCCGGCGCCGCGCTGGCGCCCCGAGGGGGTGTCGATGCGGGTCTGGATCGCGGCGCGCATTTCGGCGGTGATGCCGGGGCCTTCGTCTTCGATGACGAACAGCATGCGGTCGGCGCGATGGCTCACCGTCAGCCGGATTTCGCCACCCGGCGGCGAGAAGCGGGCCGCGTTGGACAACAGATTATACAGCACCTGCACGATGCGGGTGCCATCGGCGATGAAGGGCGGCATGCGGTCTTCGATATCGACCACCAGATTGATCGGCTTCTCGCCCGAAATTTCGGGGAAAGTGGCCGATAGCCCAGCCCGCGCCTTGTCGACCAGCGTCACCACATCGAGCAGTTCGGGGCGCAATTCGGCAATGCCGGCATCGACCGAAGCGAGGTCCAAAATATTGTCGATCAGCACGCCCAGCGTTACCGAGGAGGCGCGGATATAATCGATATAGGCACGCTGCCGCTCATTGAGCGAGCCGCCTTCGCTGCCGGCCAGCAGATCGGCGAAGCCGATAATATTGGTCAGCGGGCTGCGCAGCTCATAGGAGACATTTTCGACGAAAGCGTCCTTGAGCACGTCGGCGGCCACCAGCGCATCATTGCGCTCCTTGAGCACCTTCGAATAGCTGGCGCTCTCGGTGACGTCGAGAAAGGTCATCATGGTCTGCCCGTCGGGCAGGCGGGTGATGGCATAATCCAGCAGCCGCCCATCCGAGCGGTTGATCCGCCCGGTCTGGTCCGAACGGGTCGGATTGAGATCAATTATCCCCCGCTTCAAATCCCGCCATATAGTGGAGCCATCTTCTGGAATGGCGCGGCCCGAGGCCTCGGCGATCTGGTCGATATGGGGATTGTGGCCCAGTTCATTGACCGGCAGCTTCCATAGCGCCAGCAGGCGCGGATTGGACAGCGTCAGCCGGCCATTGGTGCCGAACACCGCCACCGCTTCGCTGAGCGCGTTGATGGTTTCGCGCTGCACATTGGAAAACGCCTTGTTGGTCGATTCCAGTTTGAGCCGTTCGGTGATGTCCTCGAACACATAGATCACCCCACCCGCCGGGCCGGCCGGTGCCGAGATCACCTTGATGGTGCGGCCATCGGGCAGATGCCAGGGCTCGTTCTCGTGCGGTTCCTTGCGGGCGTAGCTTTCCAGATGCTTGCTGCGCCAGATTTGATAATCCACCTGGCTGGGCAGCATGCCCTCGGTGCGCAGCTTGTCGAGAATGGCGCGCTCATCGAGCCCCGGCACCAGGAATTTGCGGTTCAAATTCCACAGCTGGGCATAGGCCTCGTTGAACTGGATCAGCTCGCGCCGAGCATTGAAAATGGCGATCGGCGTGGCCAGCGCGCCGATAATGCCGCCGATATGGGCAATGCCGGTTTCGGCGGGGCGGTTGGCCTCGTCTTCGACCGGACGCAGATAACCGGCACGGCCACCGGCGATGGGGAATTCCACCAGTTGATAGGGCCCCTGTCCGGGCCAGGCGACGGTCATGGTGCCCGGCTTGTCGTCTTGGGCGCAGGCCAGCAGATGCTGTCGCAATTGCGCGGTGTCGAGCAGTTCGGGCGGCGCGTTTTCAGTGCCCTTCTTGCCCAGCGTGCCGGCCAGCCGCAGATAGGCCGGATTGGCATAGATCAGCCGGTCGCTGTCATCGCGGGCAAAAGCCGGTTTGGTGAGCGCCGACAGAATGGCCCGGACACTGGCATGATCGCCGGTGGCGGCAGCGGCGACCAGGGTGGGCTCGGCGCCGGGCTGCAGGAAAGCGGGGCGCAGGCGCATCGCGGCGCCGCCGCCCAGCACCCAGCCATTGGCGCGGATCAGCCGGCCGTCGAGGGCATTCAGGCTCACGGCAAAGCCATGGCCATGCACGCGCAAATCTTCCAGCAGGCGCGCCAGCTTGTCGGCGTCGCCATGCGACAGCCAGCTGGAAAGCTTGAGTACGCTCGAGGGCTGGCGGCCGACCGGCAGCACCGAAGCGGCCTGACCGAGCAGGCGCGGCGCGCCGTCGCTATTGTCGGTCCACAAAATGGTGACTTCGCGGGTGCCCGACAGCAGCCCCTCATATTCATCGACCAGCGCCCGCAGCCCGGCGATCTGTTCGGCGGCGTGGCGGCGCGTCGCCTTGCCGTTGACCAGCGTGGTGCGCACCACCGCCATGGCCAGCAGGGCAAAGGCTCCGGCGCCCACGGCAACAGCCAGCGGCGCAGCACCCGCAAAGCTGGCCGCGTTGATGCCCTGCGCGAGGGCGGGGACCGCCGTCATCAGGGTAAGAGGGGCTGCCGCGACTACCGCGAATCCCCAATGCTTCCGGAAGTGATCCGGCGCCATGCGCTGCCCTCTAAGGTCAAAATTGTTGATGCCAGCCCGGATGCCGAGGCAATCCGGTACGCCTGCACAAAAAGAAGTGGCCAAACGCGGAGTCCATCTGGACTCCGGCCAACTCCGATCCGGTCACTTGTCCCCGAGCTCCCGAATCACCCTGACCATACCGGCCCGGTGAATCGGCTAAAAGAGGGTTAATGGCTGTGCTTTGATGGCAAAGGGGGGATATCGGGTCTTGACCGTGAACGAAGCAGCAACGTTCGCGAGCGCTTCGGCATGCTGGGCTCCACCCCCTCCCAACCTCCCCCATCAAGGGGGAGGTGCCGTCCGGTGGGTTAGGCTCGATCCAGCCAGAAACTCGATCGATACCCCCCCTTGATGGGGGAGGATAGGAGGGGGTGGGGCAGCAAACACCGCACAAGCAAACGCCCGCAGCCAAGGCCACGGGCGCTCGCGATTGCAAGTCGCAGTCGATTAGTAGCGGTATTCGCCCGACTTGAACGGCCCGTTCTGGCTGACGCCGATATAGTCGGCCTGGGTCTTGGTCAGCTTGGTCAGCTTGGCGCCGAGCTTGGCCAGATGCAGCTCGGCGACCTTTTCGTCGAGATGCTTGGGCAGCACATGCACCTTCTTTTCCAGCTTTTCGCCATTGGTCCACAGTTCGATCTGGGCCAGCGTCTGGTTGGCGAAGGAGGCGGACATGACAAAGCTCGGGTGACCGGTGGCGTTGCCGAGATTGACCAGGCGGCCTTCCGACAGCAGGATCAGACGCTTGCCATTGGGCTGCTCGATCAGGTCGACCTGCGGCTTCACATTGGTCCACTTGAAGTTGCGCAGGCCGAGCACGTCGATCTCGTTATCGAAATGGCCGATATTGCAGACGATGGCCATGTCCTTGAGATTGCGCATTTCGTCGACCATCAGCACGTCACGGTTGCCGGTGGCGGTGACGACGATGTCGGCGCGATGGGCAGCATCTTCGAGGGTCACGACCTCAAAGCCTTCCATGGCGGCCTGCAGCGCGCAGATCGGATCGACTTCGGTCACCAGAACGCGAGCGCCGGCGCCGCGCAGCGATTCAGCCGAGCCCTTGCCCACGTCGCCAAAGCCGCAAACGATGGCGACCTTGCCGGCCAGCATCACGTCGGTGCCGCGACGGATGGCGTCGACCAGCGATTCACGGGTGCCATACTTGTTGTCGAATTTCGACTTGGTCACCGAGTCATTGACGTTGATCGCCGGGAACGGCAGCTCGCCCTTGGCGTGCAACTGATAGAGGCGCATCACGCCGGTGGTGGTTTCTTCCGACACGCCGCGGATGGCGGCGCGGATATTGGAGAAGAAGCCGGGGGTCGATTCCAGGCGGCGCTTGATGGTGGCGAAGAAGATTTCTTCTTCCTCATTGCCCGGCTTGTCGAGAATGGAGATGTCCTTCTCGGCCTTGGCGCCATTGAGGATATACATGGTGGCGTCGCCGCCATCATCGAGGATCATGTTGGGGGTGAGGCCATTGCCCCAGTCCATCATGCGGTCGGTAAACGCCCAATATTCTTCCAGCGTTTCGCCCTTATGGGCAAATACCGGGATGCCGGCGGCAGCGATGGCGGCAGCGGCGTGGTCTTGGGTCGAGAAGATGTTGCAGCTGACCCAACGCACTTCGGCGCCGAGCGCGACCAGTGTCTCGATCAGCACGGCGGTCTGGATGGTCATATGCAGCGAGCCGGCGATGCGGGCGCCCTTGAGCGGCTGGGTCGCGGCATATTCCTCGCGGATCGACATCAGGCCGGGCATTTCGATTTCGGCGATGGTGATTTCCTTGCGGCCAAAATCGGCGAGGGAAATGTCCTTGACCGCATAATCGGTCGATTGGGTGGTCATCGGCAGGCTCCGGCAATTGCAATGGGGGATCGTGCTTCAGCTATACGCAAGCGCGCGGGCTGGATCAACGGGGGACATAAAGAAATGCTTATATGTGCTTACCGATAGGCTGCATAACGCCTGCGTTTGAACGGCAGCGTGAGGAAGCGCCACAGACCCGACAGCACCAGATAGCCCAGGATGAAACCGCCCCCGGCATAGAGAATGCCTTCCATGGTGACGGGGATGGCGGGCTGGTAGCTCTCCAGCGTGCGCCGGCCGATATCGCTATCGAGATAGGCCGGCAGCAATTGAAACCGCTCGACCGGATTGGCGCCTTCGATGCGGGCCAGCGTGGCGCTCAGCGTGTCATAGCGCTGGAAGGTTGCCGCCATCGAGCTGCCGCGTCCGGCGAGAAAACCGTCATTGGACGCCTCGTAGCGCTGCAGCGCCGCGATGCGATCAAGGCCACCCGCCACGGCCGCCCGGTCGAAATCCTCGGTGATCACACGCAGTTCGTCCACCGCGCCGCCCAGCCGCTGGGTATATTGCTGGGCATATTCGGGGAACTGGCTGAGCGCCATGGCCAGTCCCAAGCCGCCGACACCGGCAATGATGCGCCGCATAGATTCGCCTCCGCCTTGCCCGTGCTCAATGTGCGGGAGCGCCGGCCGTTCCGCAACCGGGGCGCGTCGTTACAGATCGCTCAGCTTGTCGGCCCGCACCACAAAGCGCTGCACCATGTCGATGGTCTGTCGGCGCAGCGACTCCTGATAGGCGGCGCTGCCGACATCCTTGCCGAAAATCTTGGAGAAGGTGGCGCGGTTGGAAACATTGAAGAAACACAGAGCGCTGATCTGCCAGTGGATTTCCAGCGGGTCGAGCCCGGCCCGGAACAGCCCAGCGGCGACGCCCTTGGCATAGACCGCCTCGATGCTGCCAATGGCGGTAACGTTGAGGTCGCGGATCACGCCCGAACCCTCGAGGTACTGCGCGTGATGGATATTCTCGATCATCACCATGCGGATGAATTCTTCATGCTGGTGATGGTGATCGAAGGTGAATTCCACCAGCCGCCGCAGCGCCTCCAGCGGTGGCAATCCGTCGATGTCGAGCTTGGCTTCGCCCTCGCGCACCTGGCGGTAGGCGTTTTCGAGGGCGCTGACATAGAGGCCCTCCTTGCTGCCGAAATAATAATAGATCATCCGCTTGGACGAGCGGGTCTTGGCGGCGATGTCATCGATGCGGGCGCCCGCCAAACCATTGAGCGCAAACTCCTGCGCCGCCACTTCGATGATGTTCTGCTTGGTGCCCTCAGGGTCTTGCGTGCGGGTGCCGCCGTCCCGTGCTTTGGATCGGGATGATGAAACTGGGGTGCTCATACAATCGCAGCCTTCCATGGCGGCAATTGACTAAACTAACCAGTTCGTACATTTTGCCGCAAATCGCCTTTCAGCATTTATCGGGTGCGGTGAGGGAAAGACAAGGCCGCTGCCGTTTTTCGGCGGCGGCGCATGGGGAGACCTGAGCTTTGCACATTGCCAGCAACCAGCCGGAGCCGCCGCTTCGTGGCACGGTTCTGCAGCACCGCCTGCCGCATCCCGACGGCATCACCATCGGGCTGGTGGGGCGGGGCATCGCTGCATCGCTGTCGCCGCTGATGCATGAGCGCGAAGGCCAGCGGCTCGGGCTCGACTATCGCTATCACCTGATTGATTTCGACCAGCTGCAACTCGATGACGCCCAGCTCCCCGAGATCCTGGCCGAGGCGCGCGAGCTCGGCTTTGCCGGCCTCAACATCACCTACCCCTTCAAGCAGGCCATCCTGCCGCTGCTCGATGATCTGGCGCCGGATGCGGCGGCCATCGGCGCCGTCAATACGGTGGTGCTGGGTGGCGCTAGGACGCTGGGGCACAACACCGATTGCTGGGGCTTTGCCGAAAGTTTTCGGCGCGGTCTGCCGGCGGTGAAGACCGACCTGGTGCTGCAACTGGGTTCCGGCGGCGCCGGGGCGGCGGTGGCGCGGGCGTTGCTGCAATGCGGTGTCCAGCGGCTGGCGATCTACGACACCGAGCCGGGCCGGGCGCAGGCACTGGCCGGCCGGTTGCGCAATTTGCTCGGCGCTGATGTCGAGGCCGTGGATGACGTGGCCGATATAGCCCCCCTGGCCGACGGCATCGTCAACGCCACGCCGGTCGGCATGACCAAATGCCCCGGCCTGCCCATCGCTGCGGCGCTGATCGAGCCGCATCACTTTGTCGCCGATGTGGTGTATTTCCCGCTCGAAACCGAGCTGATCCACCTCGCCCGGGCGCGTGGCTGTCAGGTGCTGCCCGGCGGCGGCATGGCGGTATTTCAAGCGGTGCGGGCGTTTGAACTCTTCGCCGGCGTGCAGCCAGACGCCGATGCCATGGCGGAAACATTTCGGGCGGCGGTTGCGGGCTAGGCCTTAGATCTTGCCCGTCGACAGCACATAGTCGACGCCGCTCTTGATGTGGCTGGTCAGCTTGCGGACGCTATTGTCGATGTCGCGCTGCATCGCCAGCTCGAACAATGCCTTGTGGTCATCCATCACCGCCGAGCCGCGAAAGCTCTCGGCCAGCATGTGGTAGCGGATGAAGCGATCGAACACCGAGGCGTGCAAATCCAGTAGCGTGCGCGAGCCGCAGGCCGAAATCAGGGCGTTGTGGAAGGCGAAGTCGTAGCGGACCCACTGGGCAGTGCGGTCCATGTCGCCGCTGAGCAATTGCGCCTCGACCACCGAGAGCTTGTGATGGGCGGCCACCACCCGGCCTTCCCAGTCGAGATCGCCAGTCTCCAGCGAGAGCCGTAGCGCGTGGCTTTCCAGCAGCAGCCGCAAATCGGCCACTTCGCGCAGATTATCCGCCGTTGCCGCCGCCACTTCAAAGCCGCGCTGGCCTTCGGCCATCACCAGATTTTCGCTGGCCAGCCGATTGAGAATTTCGCGCAGCGTGCTGACGCTGGCGCCATACTGGCTTTTGAGCGTGTCCAGCTTGAGCTTTCTCCCTGGGGGCAACTGGCCGGCTATAATGTCGTCGCGGATACGCCGGAACGCCAAATCGCCGACGCCTTCTTCCACTGTCTGTCTATCGTCGCTCAATGCCGCCTCCACTTGCCTTTCTTTTAGCCAATGGAACGACGCTCGTCAAAGTGATCCAGAAAAATCATAGAAAACAAAAATTACATGACTAAATGAAATTAAGCAGCTAGTTTGCAAGCGCTCCGAAGGGGCATTGACTTGAACGAACTATTTCGTACATTGTGCTTCAGGACGGAAAACGACGGTGTTCAACCGTGCGTCCGCTGAGGATGCCTGGGCTTACAGGCGACATTTGGGAGGATAACAATGCGTTTTGGATTTACGCGCCGCGCCGTGCTGCTTGGCAGCCTGCTGCTGGCCACTGTTGTGCCGGTCATGGCGCAGGACAAGCCGGTGCTGCGGTTTTCGGCAGTGTTCTCGGAGCAGGACATCCGCGCCGAGATGATGGATCTGTTCGCCGGCCAGATCGTCGACGACTTCACGCTTGAGCCCTATTACGGCGGCAATCTGTTCAAGCAGGGCACCGAACTGGTGGCGCTGCAGCGTGGCAATCTGGAAATGGGCAATATCGCGCCCCAGGATATTTCCAACCAAATCCCGGCCTGGTCGGTGCTGACTTCGGCCTATCTGTTCCGTGATGCGGCGCATCTGCGCACCTTCTTCGACAGCGATGTCGGCGCTGAATTCAAGCAGATGGCCGAAGACCAGCTCGGCGTTCACATCCTCGGGCCGACCTATTTCGGCGCCCGTCAGGTGGGCCTGCGCATCGACAAGGAAATCAAGACCCCGGCCGATATGGCCGGCATCAAGCTGCGCATGCCCGGCGGCGACGCTTGGCAGTTCCTCGGCACCTCGATCGGCGCCAACCCGACGCCAATGGCCTATGCCGAAGTCTATACGGGCCTCCAGACCGGCGCCATTGACGGCCAGGACAATCCGCTGCCCAACGTCGAGAACATGAAGTTCTACGAAGTGATGAAGCAGATCGTGCTGACCTCGCATCTGGTGGGCTATGACCTGCTGGTGATTTCGAGCGAAAAGTTCAACGCCATGACGCCCGAGCAGCAGGCCGAAGTGCAGGCCGCGGCAACCGCCGCGATTGACTTCAGCCAGAAGGCGCATCTGGATCGTGAAGCTGAACTGCTGACCCAGTTCGAAGCCGCCGGCCTCAAGATCTATGAGCCCGACCTCAACGCCTTCCGCAGCTATGCCCAGCAGATGTATCTGGACTCCGATCTGGCCAAGGACTGGCCGGCCGGCGTGGTTGAACGCATCAACGCACTCTGAGCTAGACTTCCGCCCCTCAGGGGTGGCGCGCGCAACTTGCGGCGCCGCCCCGTCCTTGGCAGACCTCCGCTCCGGAGCCAGACAATGAATCCTCGACTTGCCGGCCTCGGCGCGTGGTTATACGCCCGCGCCGAAAATATTCTCGCAGCCATGCTCGGCGTAATGTTCGCCGTCTTCATCCTGCAGATCGTCTTCCGCTACGTCATCAATCTGCCCATCGGCTGGACGCATGAAATCAGCGTCATGATGTGGCTGTGGATCGTGCTGTTCGGCACCGCCTTCGTGGTGCGCGACAGTGAAGAGATCCGCTTTGATATTTTCTATGCCGCAGTGGGCAATCGCACCCGGCGGGTCATGGTCTTTCTCACCGCCGTCACGCTGGTGGTGCTGTTCTCCATCTCGCTGCCGGCCGTGGTCGATTATGTGATGTTCATGAAGGTCGAAAAGACGGCCTATCTGAAAATCCGCTTCGATTATCTCTATTCCATCTATGCCATCTTCGCTGTGGCGATGATCGTTCGTCAGTTCTGGCTGGCCTGTCAGGCCGTCTGGGGCAAGGACAGCGAAGGCTTTGATCCAACCAAGGCAGGGTCGGGCGTATGACCATTTCCACTCAGTTTACCGCCGCGCTGATCCTGATCACGGCGCTGGCCTTTCTCGGTCTGCCGATGGGGCTGTCCATGCTCTGCGGCTCGATCCTCTATCTGCTGTTCACCGGCCAGGATATGGGCATCGTCGCCGAGCAGTTCCTCAACGGCATGTATTCCAACTACATCATGCTGGCCGTGCCGCTGTTCATCCTCGCCGCTGAAATCATGAATTCCGGCTCGCTCTCCGAGCGCCTGCTGCGCTGGTGCGATGCGGTGGTCGGCCGCTTCCGCGGCGGGCTGGCGCAGGTCAACGTGCTGCAATCCATCGTCTTTGCCGGCATGTCCGGTTCGGCTGTCGCCGATGCCGCCGGGTCGGGCAAGATGATGCAGCACATGATGACCAAGGACGGCAAATACACGCCGAGCTATGCCGCCGCGCTGACCGCCGTCACCGCCGTGATCGGGCCGATCATTCCGCCCTCCATTCCCATGGTGCTCTATGCGCTGGTGGCCGACACGTCCATTGGCTACCTATTCCTCGCCGGGGTCATTCCGGGCCTGCTGATGGCGGGCGTCATGATGGTGCAGATTGCCGTCACCGCCCGGGTCAAGAACTTCCCGGTCGAGCCGCCGGTGCCGTTCCGCAAGCTGCCCAAGATGACCTGGGAAGCCATGCCGGTGCTGATGATGCCGGTGGTGCTGATGTATGGCATTTACGGTGGCATCACGACGCCTACCGAAGCCGCTGCTGTGGCCGCCTTCTATGCGCTGGTCATCTCGATCATCGTCTATCGCAGTGTAAATGCTCGTGAATTCTACCTGTCGCTGCTGACCAGCGCCAAGACCACCGCCACCATCGGCATGCTGATCGCCGGGGCGCTGGTGTTCAACTATGTGGTGACGGTGGAGAATATTCCGCGCACCATCAGCGCGATCTTGATCGGTTGGAACCTCGATCCGATCACCTTCCTGATCATCGTCAACATCATGTTGCTGATCCTGGGTTGCGTGCTCGAAGGCACGACCATCCTGCTGGTCATTGTGCCGGTGCTGATCCCCACCGCCCAGGCGCTGGGCATCGACATGGTGCATTTCGGCCTGGTCGTTATCGTCAACATCATGCTCGGGCTGATCACGCCGCCCTATGGCTTGCTGCTGTTCATCATGACCAAGATATCGGGCTCACCGATGCGCAATATCGTGGCCGATGTGATGCCGTTCCTCGGCGGGTTGTTGGTGGCGCTGATGGTGTTCACCTTCGTCCCCGACATCGTGCTCTGGCTGCCGCGCCAATTCGGTTATGGGGGCTAAGAACATGCAGCCGCTCTATATTTTAAATGGTCCCAACCTCAATCGTCTCGGCAAGCGTGAGCCTTCCATCTATGGCACCACCACGCTGACCGAGGTGGAACAGCTCTGCCGCGATGCGGCGGGGCAGCACCCGGTCATTTTCCGCCAGACCAATAGCGAGGAAAACCTGATCAATTGGGTGCATGAGGCGATCGATGAGGGGGCGGGGATCATCATCAATCCCGCCGCTTTCACCTTCACCTCGCTGGCCCTGCTCGATGCGCTGAAAATGTTCGAGGGGCCGGTTATCGAGTTCCATATTTCCAATGTTCACAAGCGCGAGTCGATCTATCATCGCTCCTATGTGTCGATGCGGGCCGATGCGGTGCTGGTGGGGTTGGGGGCGCAGGGCTACGCGACAGCGGTGCAAGCCATGCTGAAAATGCTGGAAACCCGCCTCTAGCGCTAGCGGCGGCGATGGCCGAAAAAGACTTTGCGATAGAGGGGCTTGGCTGCGGTCAGGCCCCTTTTTCGTCCAAGCATGGGCTGCAAGCATGCTGCCACTTTTCTTGCGCTTATCTGCCCGGTGCATCTGTCAGGCCCATGATTTGGGCGATATGCGAACAAATATCGTAAATCGCACAAATCCGTTGACCGGGCGCGGTCCTTTCTGTTTGCTCCGGCATAAATCAGGAGAGCGCTATGGCCGAATTCTTGCCGCTTGCCGAGGCTGTCCGGCACAATCTGAACGATGGCGACATGGTCGCCTTCGAGGGCTTCACCCATCTCATTCCGCATGCCGCCGCGCATGAGGCGATCCGTCAGGGCTTCAAGGATTTGACCCTGCTGCGGATGACGCCGGACATCGTCTATGACCAGATGATCGGCATGGGCATGGCCAAGAAGGTGATCTTCTCCTATGCCGGCAATCCCGGCGTAGGTCTGCTGCGCCGGATGCGCGACGCCATCGAAAACCAATATCCGCGCGGCATCGAGACGGTGGAGCATTCCCACTCCGCCATGGCCCAGGCCTACGAAGCCGGCGCCGCTGGCCTGCCATTGGCAGTGTTCCGGGGCTATCGCGGCGCTGACCTGCCCAAGGTCAATCCGACCATCAAGTCCATCACCTGTCCCTATACCGGCGAAGAGCTGGCGACGGTGCCGGCGCATCGCCCGGACGTGACCTTCATCCATGCGCAAAAGGCCAACGCCAAGGGCGATGTGCTGATCGAGGGCATTGTCGGGGTGCAGAAGGAAGCGGCGTTGGCGGCCAAGCGGGTCGTGGTGACGGTCGAGGAAGTGGTGCCCGACTTCAAGGGCCTGCATCCTAATCTCTGCATCCTGCCGCATTGGACGATCAACGCCATCGCTGTGGTCAAGGGCGGGGCGCACCCCTCCTATACCCATGGCTATTATGCCCGCGACAACGCCACCTATCTGGCGTGGGACAAGATTTCGTCCGACCGTGAGCTGTTCGCGGCCTGGATGGACGAGCATGTGCTCAAGGCGACGCCCGAGGCGTTTGCCGACCGCATCAAGGGGCTGTGACCATGACCGACTTTACCCCCAATGAAATGATGACCATCGCCGCCGCGCGCCAGCTTTCCAGCAAGGATGTGTGCTTTGTCGGCATCGGCGCGCCATCGGCCGCCTGCAATGTGGCGCGACTGACCCATGCGCCCGACATCACGCTGATCTATGAGAGCGGCACCATCGGCACCGCACCCGATGTTTTGCCCTTGTCGATCGGCGATGGCGAATTATGCGAGACGGCGGTGTCGACTGTCTCGGTGCCCGAAATGTTCCGCTATTGGCTGCAGGGCGGCCGCGTTTCCATCGGCTTTCTGGGCGCGGCGCAGCTCGACCGCTTCGGCAATATCAACACCACGGTGATCGGCGATTATCACCACCCCAAGGTGCGGCTGCCCGGTGGCGGCGGCGCGCCCGAGATCGCTACCTCCTGCGGCGAAATCTACATCACGCTGAAACAGGCGCAGCGCTCGATGGTGGAGAAGGTGGATTTCTTCACCTCCTTCGGTCACGGCGAGGGCGGCGATCATCGCCAGCGGCTCGGCATCACCACCAAGGGGCCGACACTGCTGATCACCGATCTGGCGATCTGGCGGCCCGATCCCGAAACCAAGGAATTCGTGGTGCGCTCGCTGCATCGCGGCGTGACGCGTGACATGGTGCAGGAAACCTGCGGCTGGAAAGTGCGCTTTGCCGACGATCTGGACGAAACCCCGGTGCCGAGCGAACTCGAATTGACCACTTTGCGCGATTTGCAGGCGCGCACCGCCGCGGCCCATGGCGGCAGCAAGAAGGACAACTGAGCATGACGGAAGCGTATATCTGCGCCTATCTGCGCACCCCCATTGGCCGCTTTGGCGGCGCATTGTCCTCGGTGCGGCCCGACGATCTTGGGGCCATTCCGCTCAAGGCGCTGATGGCAGCGCATACTGGCGTCGACTGGGACGCGGTGGATGATGTGATCTTCGGCAATGCCAATCAGGCCGGCGAAGACAACCGCAACGTCGCCCGCATGAGCCTGCTGCTCGCCGGCCTGCCGGTGGGGGTGACCGGCACCACCATCAACCGGCTCTGCGGCTCGGGCATGGATGCGGTGATCGCTGCCGCCCGCGCCATCAAATCCGGCGAGGCCGAGCTGGTGATTGCCGGCGGCACCGAGTCGATGTCGCGTGCGCCCTTCGTGATGCCAAAAGCCGAAACGGCGTTTTCGCGCAACGCGGAAATCTATGACACCACCATCGGCTGGCGCTTCGTCAACAAGCAGATGAAGGCGCTCTATGGCGTCGATTCCATGCCTGAGACCGGCCAGAACGTGGCGCAGGATTTTGAGGTGAGCCGCGAGGCGCAGGACGCTTTCGCGCTGCGCAGCCAGGACAAGGCCGTGGCCGCGCAGGAAAATGGTCGGCTGGCGCGCGAAATCGTCCCGGTTAGCATTGCCCAGAAAAAGGGCGATCCGATCAGCGTCGACAAGGATGAGCATCCGCGCGCCGGGTCGAGCCTCGAAACGCTGGGCAAGCTGCGGCCGTTATTTCCCAATGGCTCGGTGACGGCCGGCAACGCCTCCGGCGTCAATGATGGTGCGGCAGCGCTGATTATCGCCAGCGAAGCCGCCGCCAAAAAGCATGGGCTCGTCCCGATTGCCCGCATTCTCGGCGGCGCTACCGCTGGCGTTGCACCGCGCATCATGGGCATGGGGCCGGCCCCGGCGACGCAGAAGCTGTGCGCCCGGCTGGGTCTGACGCCGGCGGATTTCGATATCATCGAACTCAACGAGGCCTTTGCCAGCCAGGGCATCGCCGTGTTGCGCGAACTGGGCATTGCCGAAGACGCCGACCATGTGAACCCCAACGGCGGCGCCATTGCGCTGGGCCATCCGCTCGGCATGAGCGGCGCACGCATCACCGGCACGGCAGCTTTGGAGCTGGCGCTGACCGGCAAGCGCCGGGCGCTGGCCACCATGTGCATTGGCGTCGGGCAGGGCATCGCCATCGGGCTTGAGCGGGTCTAGATTGCACGCATGAACAGCCAGCGCCCTTTGCTCGACGCCCTGACCGGCGATATCGAAACCGAAACCCTGCTCGCTGATCCGGCCCGGATCGCGGCCATGGTGCGGTTTGAGGCGGCGCTGGCACAAGCCGAAGCCGATGCCGGCCTGATCGGGGCTGACGCGGCGGCCGCCATTGCGGCCGGGCTGGTGGGGTTTGAGCCCGATTGGGACGATCTCGCTTCCGGCATGGCGCGCGATGGGGTGGTGGTGCCGGCGCTGGTAGCGCAGCTGCGCCGTCGCATCGCCGCGCCGCATGCCGAGGCTTTGCATAAGGGCGCGACCAGTCAGGACGTCATCGACACCGCACTGGTGCTGCAGCTGGCTGCGGTGATTGGCCTGTTCGAGACACGATTGTCCAGCCTGCTCGATGGCATCGACCTGCTGCTGGAGCGCCATGGCACCCAGCCCATGATGGCGCATACCCGCATGCAGCAGGCGTTGCCCTATAGTGTGGGGGCAAAACTCGCCACCTGGATTGCCCCGCTGCGGCGGCATCTGGTGGCGCTGGAAGCCTGCCGGCGCGGCTTGCTGGTGATCCAGCTCGGCGGGCCGATTGGCGACCGCAGCAGCTTTGGTGCGCAGGGCGAGGCCATTGCCCGATCCTTGGCGCGGCAGCTCGATCTGGGGCTGGCTGAACCGTGGCAGACGGCGCGCGACCCACTGGTGGGGTTTGCCTCGCTGCTGGCTCTGCTCAGCGGCACGCTGGGCAAGATCGGGGTCGATGTGACCTTGTTGGCGCAGAACGAGATTGGCGCGGTGGCCTTGGCCGGCGGTGGCGGCTCATCCTCGATGGCGCATAAATCCAATCCGGTGAACGCCGAGGTGCTGGTGGCGCTGGCGCGGTATAATGCCGGGCTGGTCGGGACCTTGCAGCAGGCCATGCTGCATGAAAATGAACGCTCCGGCGCCGCCTGGACGCTGGAATGGCTGACCCTGCCGCAGATCGTGGTGGCGACGGGGGCGAGTCTGCGGCTGGGCAATCTGCTGGTGGGGCAGCTGAGCTTTCCGGCGCGTTGAGGCGACTGAATTTAGAGAGCCGCGATAGGCTCCCTCCCCCTTGAGGGGAGGGCGGGGGTGGGGGTGTCGTGGTTCCCGCTGGCTCGGTGTGCTTGGAGGGCACGACACCCCCACCCTAACCCTCCCCTCAAGGGGGAGGGGATGGTATCGGGGCTCGCAATCGGCAGGGATAATATGGGCTCTAAACCCGAGGCAATGGCCCGGTGCTGCGGCCCCAGCGGACGACGCAGCTGATCGTGCGATGGACGCAAGCGTCGTTCGGATCGCGCTCGATGATCTCGGCCAGCGCCGCGCTGACCGCGCCCGGCGGCGGCATGATGGTGGTGATCGAGTGGCAGTCCCAATTGGCCAGGGCGACGCCGTCATGGCCGACAATGGCCAGGTCCTCGGGGACTTTGAGCCCCAGTGAAGCGGCGGCGTCCTGCACGCCGATGGCCATCAGGTCGTTGGCGCAGACGATCACGTCGGGGCGTGAGCGGCGGAGCAGCAAATCCGCTTCCTGGTAGCCAGACTCGTAGGAATAATCGCCATGCTCGACGATGGCGAAGGCCAGTCCATGCGCCGCGAGCGCGTCGGCAAACCAGCCCATGCGTTGCTTGTCGATATGGCTCGAGGCGCGGCCCGACAGATAGACGAAATGGCGACGGCCAAGGCCGACCAGATGTTCGACGATTTCCCCCGTGGCGGCGCTGGCATCGAGCCGCACCTCGGACAGGTCGCGCCCCGCCAGCGGTTCGGAGGAGGCGATCACCGGCACGGCGGAGCGGAAGATGCGCACCGCGTCGTCAATCGACACGGCGTCGGAATACAGCACCACATGATCGACCTGATAGGTCGAAGCCAGCCGCATCAGCTGGCTGCGATCGGCATGGTCGGCGCAGCGCAGCACCAGCGGCATGCGCTCCTGCTCCTGCAGCCTTGTGATCAGTTGGTCGAGCCCTTCGGCCTCGGCCGGATTGGCCACGGTATTGACCACCAGCGCCACCAGCCGCGACTGGCTGTTATTGAGCGAGCGGGCCATCGCATTGGGGCGAAAGCCATGCTCGTCGGCCAGCGCCAGAATGCGCGCCCGGGTCGTCGGCTTCATGCTGGAACCGGCAGAGAAGGCGCGCGAAATGGTGGCAGAGGACACGCCGGCAATTTTGGCCAGTTCGACCGACGTCAGTCCCTTGCGCTGCATGCCATCTCCTCGTCGCCCCTCGCTCAGGGCTGGCCCAGCTCTAGCGCAATCGGCGCGCCATCGCGAGCCGCCGATGCCTTGATGGCGTCCCACAACCGGGCAAAGCGCAGGCCATTGGCGACGGTGGAGGGATTGGCCAGCCGCCCGTCGCGCACCGCCTGGAAGGTGTGCATCGGCGTGTCGCGGGTTTCGCCTTCTTCGCGCGGCTCGGCCACGCCATCAATGCTGACCTCGCGCCATTTGCCCCAGGCGTCGATGCGGATGATGGCCTTGCTGTAAAAGAAGGTGATGGCGGAGGCGCAGCCCGGCGGGCCTTCGCCGGCGGCATTGAAGGTTACCAAGGCGCCATTGCTGAGCCGGGCGGCGACGGCAGTGGCCAGATCAACGGCGAGACCGCGATTATTGGTATAGGCCGAGACGCGTTCGAACTCGGCATCGGCCAGCACGCAGACGGTGTTCATCATGTGTGCGCCGGTATCGAACATGAAGCCGCCGCCGGAAATGGCGGGGTTCTGCTTCCACTGGCCGGCATAGTTGTTTTTCCAGCCCTCCCAGATCACCGCGTTGACGCTGACCAAATCGCCGAAATCGCCGCGCCGCGCCCGGTCGCGCGTGTCGTGCACCAGCGGCGACAGCCCGCCCTGAAAGGCAATCACCACGGTCCGGCCGGTGCGTTGCTCGGCCTCGACCAGTGCCAGCGCTTCGGCGACGGTGGTCACCATCGGCTTTTCCAGCAGCAGATCGTAGCCCGCCTCGATCACCGCCAGCGCATTGGCAGCGTGAAACACATGCGGCGTCGACACATAGACGGCGTCCATCTGGCCCTGCATCGCTGCCAGCATGGCGTCGGCATCGGGATATTCGGCGGGGCGGGGCGCGCCGGCGGCTTCGCAGGTATCGGCGAAGCGCTTCCGCGAAACGTCGCTGACTTCCGCGGTGGCGACGATGGCGACATCGTCCATGGCGGCCCAGCCGCGCGCATAATCGGCGGCCTTCAACCCGGCCCCGATGACTCCCAGACGCAAGACCATGCTCGTTCCTTCCCCAGCGCAAATTTCATATTGCCGGCCGAATGTAAACGTGTACATTTTGGCGCGTCAAGCTGGCAGATGACCAGTTTCGCCGACAGGAGGGCAGTCGTGACGATCCGCGTGACCATCTGGAATGAAGGGCGCCATGAGCAGCGCGATGCGGCGGTGGCCGCGATCTATCCCGACGGCATGGACGGCGCCATCGCCGCCGGCCTCAAGGGGCGCGACTTCACCATCGAGCGCCGGGGGCTCGACGATCCCGAACAGGGGCTGACCCAGGAACTGCTCGGTCGCACCGATGTGCTGACCTGGTGGGGCCATGTGGCGCATGACGAGGTGCGCGACGAGATCATCGACCGGGTGCAGCAGCGGGTACTGGCGGGCATGGGGCTGGTGGTGCTGCATTCGGGGCACCATTCCAAGATGTTCCGCCGCATGATGGGCACCAATTGCAACCTGGCCTGGCGCGAACTGCCCGAGGGCGATCTGGAGCGGGTCTGGGTCACCAATCCCGGCCATCCCATCGCCGATGGCGTGCCGCCATTTTTTGAGATTCCGCAGTCGGAAATGTATGGCGAGCCCTTCGACATTCCGGCGGCCGACGAGATCGTCTTCATGAGCTGGTACAAGGGCGGCGAGGTGTTCCGCTCGGGGCTGACCTTCCAGCGTGGGCTGGGGCGGATCTTCTATTTCTCGCCGGGCCACGAAACCTTCCCGATCTACCACCATCCCATGGTGCAGCATGTCATCGGCAATGGCATCGAATGGGCGATGCGGCCGCATAGTGGCGCACGCAAGCTGGACAATTGGCACCGCGCTGAGCCGATCCACCGCTGAGAGACTGGGGCGCGCTGCGCCGCGTTAGGGGATTTCACTATCCCAGGCGCAGGCCGGCGCGCTGCTGTCCCAGACGATTTCGACGGTGGCGTGGCTGATGCCATAGTCGGCGGAGAGCGCGGCTTTGACCGCCTGGGTCACCGCATTGGCATCAACGCCTGGATCGAGCAGGATTTCCAGCGTCGCCACCGGGCGGCCCGAGGTGATCGACCAGACATGGACGTGGCGCACTGCGGCGAGCCCCTTCACCTTGGCGACCAGCGCCGTGCTGAGATCTTCCACCACCACATTGCCGGGGGTGCCTTCCATCAGGATATGCAGCGAGTTGCGGAACAGCGCCCAGGCGCTGCGCAGCACCAGCAGGCTGACCAGCACGCTGAGAATGGGGTCGATCGGCATCCAGCCGGTCAGCCAGATGGTGATGGCGGCGGCGATAGCGGCGACCGAGCCGAGCAAATCGCCCAGCACATGCACCATGGCGCCGCGGATATTCACATGGTCCTTCTCGCCGCGCGACAGCACGAAGAACACCACCATATTGATCACCAGCCCGAGCACGGCGACGATGAACATCGGCCCGGCCAGCACCTCATGCGGCGTCATGAAGCGCTGGATGGCCTCATAGATGATCCAGCCGACCAGGGCGAACAGGGTCACCGCATTGATCAGCCCGGCCACCACTTCGAGCCGCATATAGCCGAAGGTGCGCTTGCCATCCGAGGCGCGGCGGCCGAAGCGGAAGGCGGCCCAGGCCAGCAGCAACGCCGCTGAATCGGTCAGCATGTGCCCGGCATCGGCGATCAGCGCCAGCGAGCCCGAGAGCATGCCGGCGATGATTTCGGCAACCATGAAGGTGGCGGTGAGCAGGAAGCCGATCAGCACCACACGTTCATTGCTGGCGCTGACAGTGGGGGCGTGGCTGTGGCCGGCGTGATCGTGATCCGCATGGTCGTGGTCGTGTGCGGCGTGATCATGCTCGTGGTCGTCATGCGGCGCGTGCTCATGGCCGGCATGGCTGTGGCTCATGCTGCCGGTTTTTTCGTGGTTGGCCGTCATCGCGCCGCTCCGATCAAATCTCGTCATATGAATACATGTTCATATGTTTGAATCAAGCACTTTGCGCAAGGCTGCGCTCAAGCGTCGCTGTCGGCCTCCTGCTCTTCCATGGCGTGCTCGATCATGTCGGTGAGCATATGGGCGATGTGCTCATCGGCGGTTTCGTAGAACACCTGCTTGTTCTGTCGTGTGCCGCGCACCAGCCGCGCGCCGCGCAACAGACGCAGATGGTGGCTGACCAGCGAGGGCGAGGCATTGACCGCCTTGGCGATGTCGCCCACCGCAATCGGCGCCGGCAGGCAGGCCAGCAGCACCCGCAATCGGGTGGGGTCGCCGAGCAGGCGATAGGTTTCGGCAATGACGGCGATCTGGCTGTCGCTGGGTGCGTTCACGGCAATCGTCTCGGTGGGGCAAGCTGGCTCAACAGGTAAGACGCTTTGCCGATATGCGCCAGAGCGCGGTGAGCGTATTGAAGTTTCCACGCCTCGCCGGGGAGGGCTAGGGTGGGGCGCATTGGAGGAGGATCTCATGAATTTCCGCGCATTGGTCACCGAGAGGGATGGTGACGGCAAGGTCAGCTCAGCGGTTCAGATGCTGGATGATGCTCGATTGCCCGAGGGCAATGTGACGGTCGATATCGACTGGGCCGGGCTCAACTACAAGGACGGGCTCTGCCTGACCGGTGGCGGCGGGCTGGTGCGCCTCTACCCCCATGTGGCGGGGATTGATTTTGCCGGTGTTGTGCGGGCCAGCGAGGACGCGCGCTATGGCGTCGGCGACAAGGTGGTGCTGACCGGCTGGCGGGTGGGGGAAACCCAATGGGGCGGCTATGCCGAGCGGGCGCGGGTCAATGGCGACTGGCTGGTGCCCCTGCCACAGGGCCTGAGCACGCGCGACGCAATGATTGTCGGCACGGCGGGGCTGACGGCGATGCTGGCAATTGATCGGCTGGAAGCGGCGGGGCTGACGCCGGCGGGCGAGGTGCTGGTGACCGGGGCGGCCGGTGGTGTGGGCACCATTGCCACCGCGCTGCTGGCGCGGCTGGGGTATCAGGTGGCGGCGCTGTCCGGGCGGCCGCAGCATGCCGAAGCGCTGCGTGCGCTGGGCGCGACCAGCATCATCGACCGGCATGAATTTCTGGCGCAGCCCGACAAGGTGCTGGAATCGGCGCGCTGGGATGCGGCGATCGACAGCGCCGGCGGCAAGGTGCTGGGCAAGCTGCTCAAGCAGATCAAATATGGCGGTGCGGTTGCCAGTCTCGGCAATGCCGGCGGCATCACGCTCGAAACCAATGTGCTGCCCTTCATCCTGCGGGGGGTGACGCTGATCGGCATCGATAGCGTGATGCAGCCTTATGCGACGCGCGTGGCGGCCTGGCGGCGGATTGCCGAGACTTTCGATCTGGCGGCGTATGCCGGATTGGTGCGCGAGGTGGGGCTGGAGGAATTGCCGGGGGCGGCGAGTGAGATTTTGGCGGGTGAGGTGAAGGGGCGGGTGTTGGTGCGGGTGGGGGTGTGAGCGTCTGAGCGCCCGAGCGCCTGAGCATGGGCGAGCGCAGCCCCCTCACCCTGCTTTTCTGCTGAACGCAGAAAAGCTGTCCCTCTCCCACAAGGGGGCGAGGGGGCTCCACTCTTGGACGGGCACTGAGCCCCCTTCTCCCCTCGTGGGAGAAGGTGCCCGAAGGGCGGATGAGGGGGCCCTACCGATACCCCGCCGCCTGCAGCTCGAACAACTCCGCGTAGCGGCCGCGGAGGGCGACGAGGTCTTCGTGCGAGCCGGATTCGAGGATCCCGCCATTGTCGAGCACCAGGATGCGGTCGGCCATGCGGACGGTCGAGAAGCGGTGGGAGATGATCACCGCGGTCTTGCCAGCGGCGAGGCTCTTGAAGCGGGAGAACACTTCGGACTCGGCCTTGGCGTCGAGGGCGGCGGTGGGCTCGTCGAGGATGATCAGATCGGCGTCGCGCATATAGGCGCGGGCGATGGCGACCTTCTGCCATTCGCCGCCGCTGAGGTCGCGGCCCTTTTTGAACAGGCGACCGAGCTGCTGGTTATAGCCCTCGGGCAGCTTGGCGATCACCGCATCGGCGAGGCTGCGCTCGGCGGCGTCTTCGATGCGGACCATGTCGTCCTGATCTTCGATGCGGCCCACCCCGATATTCTCGCGGGCGGAGAGGCTGTAGCGGATGAAATCCTGAAAGATCACCCCGATATGGGCGTGGATATCGGCGACGGCAAAATCCTTGAGGTCGATGCCATCAATGGTGATGCGGCCCTCATCGGGGTCATAGAGCCGGGTCAACAGCTTGACGATGGTGGTCTTGCCGGCGCCGTTTTCGCCGACCAGCGCCAGGGTTTCCCCGGCATGGAGGGTGAAGTTGAGGTGGCGGATCGCCCAATTGTCGGTGTCGGGATAGCGGAAGCCGACATCCTCGAAGGTGATGCCCTGGCGGATCGGCTGCGGGAACGGCTTGGGCGTGGCCGGCGACAGAATGGTCGGCTCGATTTCGAAAAAGCTGAACAGATCGTCGAGATACATCGACTGCCCGGCGATCTGGGTGAAGCCCAGCAAGATCTTCTGGAACAGGCCATTGAGGCGCAGGAACGAGCCGGACAGGAAGGCCAGATCGCCAATGGTGAAAGCGCCGGTGATGGTGCGCCAGACGATGAAGCCATAGGCGCCATAATAGGTCAGCGTCGAGATCGAGGAAAACACGGCGCCCCAAGCGGCGCGCTGGGTCGAAAGCTTGCGGTTTTCGAGATAGATCGCCTGCGCCAGCAGCTTGAAGCGGGCGATGAGGAAATCGCCCAAGCCGAATAGTTTGAGTTCCTTGGCGGTCTCGGCGCTGGCGCCGATATGGCGGATATATTCCAGCTCGCGGCGCTCGGGGGTGCGCCAGCGGCTCATGAAATAGGCCAAAGTGTTGAAACGGGTTTCGCCCCAGATGGCGGGCACGAAACTGAGCGGCAGCAGCAGGATCAGCCACGGCGCATAGGCAAAGAGGCCCAGCCCCAGCGTGACCACGGTGATCATGTCCTGCGCCTGGCCGAACATCTGGCTCAAGAGGGCGTTGCGGCCGGCGGCCTGGCGGCGGGCGCGCTCCAGCCGGTCCTGATATTCGGCGGATTCGAAATGGCGCAGGTCGAGTCGGGCGGCATGCGCCATCAGCTCGACGCTGACCGTGTTGGAATGCAGCTCGGACAGCACCGAGTCGACCAGGCCGGTGGCGCGGGCCAGCAGGTCGGAGACGATCACCAGCCCGAGTTCAAGGCCGAGCAGCACCAGCATGTGATCGAGTACACCCTCGCTCCACCAATCGGCAAAGCCGGGGCCGGGCGGGGTGATCTGGGTGAGGCGGATCACCTCGTCGATGATCAGCTTGCCGACATAGAGCATGGCGATGGGCTGCAGCGACGAAATCAGCCGCAGGCCGATGCTGGCGGCAGTCAGCCGCTTGCTGGTGCGCCAGATCTGCGCCACCAGCCGGCCAAGATGGCGCAAATTGTCGATCCGCTCGCGGAAGGTGGGGGCGGCATCGGGCGTCGGCGGCGGGCGGCGCCCGGGAAGGTCTGTCATACCAGCATGATAGCGGGGCGCGGGAGAGGGGGAAATAGCTTTGCGTGGGGGAATGATAAGGCACACGCATCAAAGCATGGGCACACGCAGGCCCCCTCACCCAGCTTTTCTGCTGAACGCAGAAAAGCTGTCCCTCTCCCTCAAGGGGCGAGGGGGGCTCCACTCTTTGGGGGCCACCGAGTTCCCTTCTCCCCTCGTGGGAGAAGGTGCCCGAAGGGCGGATGAGGGGGCGGCGCCGGTGAACCAGAGGCTGGCTGCCGCGTTTGCCTTGTTTCAGCGCGAAAGGATTTCGACATGCTCAAGGACAAGGATGCTGCCGCCATCGTGGCGGTCAAGGATATGGCGCGGGCGCGGGCGTTTTACGCCGAAACGCTGGGGCTCGATCTGCTCAGCGGGGACGACAATGTCGCCACCTTCCGCACCGGGGCGACCACGCTGGTGGTGTATGTTTCCGATTTCGCCGGCACCAACAAGGCCAATGCGGTGGCCTGGGGCGTCGGTGACCAGATCGCGCCCATCGCCGCCGCCCTCGCCGCCAAGGGTGTCAAATTCGAGCACTATCCGGCGATGGGGCTCGACTATGCCAACGGCATCCATTCGTCGGGCGACTTCAAGGCCGTCTGGTTCAAGGACCCGGACGGCAATATTTTGCATCTGAACAGCATGTAGCTAAGGCAGTTCGTGCAGGAACCGGGCCAGGTCGTCGGTGACGTGATGCACATGGGGGCCGGCGGCGCGGTCCAGTTCCCAGGTTTCGACCTGCGCATGATCATAATCGGCGCCGGCCACCACCTGCACCGTCGCCATGCCGACTTCATGCGGTACGACGAGGTTTTTCTCCAGGTCGTCGAACATCACGGCGCGGGTCGGGTCGATGCCATTGCTGGCGAAGAAGCCGTCATAGGCTTCGCGGTGCGGCTTGGGCACATAGGTCATGGCGCGGATGTCATAGACCGACTCGAACAGATCGTCGCCGCCCAGCCGGGTCAGCACCGCATGGGCATGGCCGGTATCGCCATTGGTCAGGATGAATTTGCGCCCCGGCAGCGCCTTGATGGCGGCGACCAGATCGGGATGCGGATCGACGGGGGAATAGTCGATGGCGTGGACGGTGTTGAGGAAATGATCGGGGTCGATCTCGTGCCGCAGCATCAGCCCGTTCAGCGTGGTGCCGAAATCGCGGTAATAGGATTTCTGCAAGGCGCGGGCGGCCTCGAAATCGAGCTGGGTGATGTCCATCACATAGCGGGTGATGCGGCTATCGATCTGCGCGAACAGATTGCAGCTGCGCGGATAGAGGGTGTTGTCGAGATCGAACACCCAATCGGTAATGTGGCTGAGGCTGGCGGGCGGTGGGGACGACAAATCATTCATGGTCGTCGAACACTACGCTAAATTCCTAAAAGTTTCACCCTGCGGGGCCACCCCGGCGTGAGCCGGGATGGCAGTGGGGCAAGGCGGCCTTACTTGGCAGTATTGGCTTCGATGACAAAGCCCAGGGCGGTGATCAGGCCGGCCGGGTTGGCGGCGGCGGCCATCAGCACCAGCAGCGAGGTCGGAGACGGCGGCGCGACCTTGATTTCAAGGCTCTGCGGATCATCGAGGAAGGCCGAGACCGGCGGGATCACGATGTCGTTGAGCGCGGGAATGCCGGACTGGGCCAGCAGCATCGGCAGCATGGCCTTGAGGCCGGCCACATAGCTGGCGCGGTCGGTGCCGGCTTCCTTGGCAAAATGCTCCAGCAGCTTGCCGGCCAGCGAGGCATCGTCATAACGCACCGAGGCGCTGACGATTGAGACGCCCTGCATCAGCGCCATGGCGCTCATCATCTGGGCCTGCGACTGCTCCTCGGTGAGCTCCTCGCCCGCCGTGCTGGTCTGCATCGCGGTGATCTGGTCGATCACTGCCGGGGTGAGGCCGGTTACGTGCATGGGGATGTTGAGGGCGCCCAGATCGGCGAAGTCGAACAGGAACTCGCTGATCTCCAACCGGCCATCGGCCATCGACCAGCTGGCATCCTGGGTGATGTCGCCGGAAATCGTGGTGAGGCCAAGCGCCTCGATGGTAGCGGCGGCATCGGGATCTTCCTCGCCGACGCTGGTGAGGTCGATGGCGATGCCATTGATCGCCAGGGTCGAGCCCAGATCGATCAGCTCGGCGCTGCCCTGGGCCGGATTGAAGGTCGAGAGGGCTTCAATGGAGTCGATCGACACCATTTCGGCGCCATCGCGGGTGATCAGCAGCGGGCCGGTGCTGAAGCCACCAACCAGCTGCAGCATGGCCACGGCCGAAACCGTGTCGCCGGCGGGGATGTAGAGATTGTCGGCGCGCATGTCGCTGAGGGTCAAATGCCCGACCGGCTCGCCAGCCTCGCCGAATTCGGTGTCGATATCGGGAATGGTGACGGATTTGGCGGTGTAGCTGCCATCGGCGGCTTCGACCACGCCAGAGAAGGTGATCTCGGTAGCAAGGCTGGTCGGCTCGGCATCGGCGTCGGCCATCGTGACGGTCACACCATCGACGGTGACGGTGTCACCATCCAGCGTCGCGGGGCCGAAGGCGAAGTCATAGCCCATGGTCTGGTAAACCGCAGCGACGCGATCGACGAAGGCCTGGGCGTCGAGTGCCATGGCCGGCGCCATCATGGCGGCGGTGGCGACGCCGCTGAGCAGCAGCAGGCGGACAGTCTGGGTGGTTCGCATCGTCATCTCCGGCGGTGTTGTTGTCATTTTGATTGTCGGGGCGGGCGCATTGCAACAATAGAACCAACGCCATATTGCGGCAGATGGCTCCTTGACCGTTGAATTGCAATAGATTCCGGCCACAAATAGGCCGTGCAGTTCTATTGTCGGTTTATGACAGCATAATGCAGCAAAGCGCGGTTTAGAGGTCCGTTTCCGGCTCCAGAAACTGCCGATAGGCCGGGTTGTCGGTCTCGTTCCAATAGGGAAAGCCGATGGCGTCGATATGGGCAATGAAGTCGGCCCGGGTCGCTGCCGGCACCTGCACCCCGACCAGCACGCGGCCATAGTCCGAGCCATGGTTGCGGTAGTGGAACAGCGAAATGTTCCAGGCATCGTTGAGCCCTTCGAGGAATTTCAGCAGCGCACCGGGGCGCTCGGGGAACTGGAAGCGATAGACCACCTCGTCCTCGATATCATTGACGCGGCCGCCGACCATGTGGCGGACATGCAGCTTGGCCACCTCATTGTCGGTGAGGTCGATGACCTGCAGGCCGCGATCTTCGAGCAGGCTGATGATCTCACGCTTTTCCGCATCGCCGCGCGTCAGCTTGATGCCGACGAAAATCTTGGCGGTGGCGCCATGGCCGAGGCGGTAATTGAACTCGGTGATCGGGCGCTGGCCCAACAGGCGGATAAAGGCGCGGTAGCTGCCCGGCTGTTCGGGAATGCCGACACAGAACAGCGCCTCGGCCCGCTCGCCGATTTCGGCACGCTCGGCCACATAGCGCAGCCGGTCGAAATTGACATTGGCACCCGAATTGATGGCGATCAGCGCGCCCTTGGGGGCCGCGCCGCTTTCCACCTGCCGCCGCAGCCCGGCCAGAGCCAGCGCGCCGGCCGGCTCGGCAATGGCGCGCATATTGTCGAAAATATCCTTGATCGCGGCGCAGATTTCGTCGGCGCTGACGGTGACGATGTCATCGAGCAATTCGCGGCACAGCCGGAAGGTCTCGTCGCCCACCTGGCGCACGGCGACGCCATCGGCAAACAGCCCGACTTCTTCCAGCACCACCGGATGGCCGGCGGCGATGGCGGCCTTCATGCTGGCGGCTTCTTCGGGCTCGACGCCGATGATCTTGATTTCGGGACGGAGGAATTTGACGAAGGCGGCAATGCCGGCGGCGAGGCCCCCGCCACCGACCGGCACATAGATGGCGCCGATTTCGCCCGGATGCTGGCGCAGCAATTCCATGCCGATGGTGCCCTGACCGGCGATCACGTCAGGATCATCGAACGGATGCACCACCACATAGCCATGCTTTTCCGCCAGTTCGGCGGCATGGAGGCGCGCGGCGTCAAAACCGTCGCCAAACAGCACGACTTCGCCGCCGAGGCGGCGCACGGCGTTCACTTTGATCGCCGGGGTTGTGGTCGGCATCACGATGATGGCGCGAATGCCCAGCCGGCTGGCCGACAGCGCCACGCCCTGGGCATGGTTGCCGGCCGAGGCGCAGATCACCCCGCGGAGCCGCTCCTCGGCGCTGAGCTGGGCGATGCGATTATGGGCGCCGCGAATCTTGAAGGAGAAGACCGGCTGCATGTCCTCGCGCTTGAGCAGCACCTCGACACCCAGGCGGGCGGAGAGCTGCTCCATCTTTTCGAGCGGGGTTTCCTCGGCCACTTCATAGACCGATGAGGTGAGGATGCGGCGGATATAGTCCTGCATGACGGCACTCCGGTAAGTGCCGCCGAGGGACGCCCGGGCGGCTGATTTGTCAACCGCCTCAATGGCACAGCCCTAACAGACAAGGCCGCCCACTGGGCGGCCTTGCAGCAAATTCTGGATTGGTGGCTTTAGAACTTCCAGGCGAGACCGGCGCGCACGACCGAGCCGCTCGGCTCGCTGGTGCCGGCCTTGACGCCGCCGCTGGTGACGTCATTGACGCCATAATGGGTCCAGGTCGCATTGAGGCGGGCCATCAGGTTTTCGGTGACCATCATGTCGACGCCCAGGCCGAGCTGCCAGCCGCCGGCGGTGTAGGTGGAGTCGGGCGTGCCGAAATGCGGGCTGAAATCGAAGCGCCCCCAGGTGTAACCCACCGTGGCATAGGCCAGCACATTGTTGGCCACCGGGTAGCCCAAGGTGGCGCGGACGGCGGTTTCCCACTTCAACGCGCCGTAATTCTTGCTGAGGTGTTCGAACTCGGTCGCCACATTGTTCACTTCGGCGTCGATGCCGAGCACGAACCAGTCATTGAGCTGCTGGCGATAGCCGGCGAAGATGCCGGCATTGCCGCCAATATCGCCGATCAGCAATTCGCCGGGCAGGCCGGTGTTGATTTCGTGGCTCTTCATCGCCACGAGGCTTCCCTGCGCGCCGACATAAAAGCCATCCCAGGCCGAATAGCTCGGCTGGTAGGACTGGTTGGTGACCGTGGGCAGGATCATGATGGTCTCGACCTGCTGGGCCTGAGCGCCGGCGACGGAAGCCATGAGGGTGGCGCCAACAAGGGCGGCAAGCTTGATTTCAGTACGCATGGAAAACCCCAGATAGTATTTGATGTAAATTGACACGCCGCAGCGCGGCGGGCCTATGCCCAAAGGGCCACACCCCGCGGAATAGCGGCGGAAAGTGGGAATTGGTTAGCAAATGGTGAACGCGATCAGCGAACGATCAGCGTGCCGGCGCCGAACTCGGTGAAGAGTTCCACCAAGACCACGTGGGGCATCTTGCCATTGAGGATCACCACGCCCTCGACGCCGTTATCCAGCGCCTCGAGACAGGTTTCCACCTTGGGAATCATGCCGCCGGAAATGGTGCCGTCGGCGATCAGTTCCTTGGCCTCGGCCACGCTCAGCTCGGGGATCAGCTTGCCGTTGCGATCCAGCACGCCCGGCACGTCGGTCAGGAACAGCAGGCGCTTGGCGCCGAGCGAGCCGGCAATGGCGCCGGCAAAAGTGTCGGCATTGATATTGTAGGTATTGCCATCGCGGCCGGGGGCTACGGGGGCGATGACCGGGATCATCTCCGAGCGCGCCAGCAGATCGAGCAGGGTGCGGTCGACATCGACCGGCTCGCCGACAAAGCCGAGATCGAGCACTTTCTCGATATTGGAGGTCGGGTCTTTCACCGTCTTCACGGCCTTTTTAGCGAAGACCATGTTGCCGTCCTTGCCGCACAACCCGATGGCCCATTCGCCCTCGGCATTGATCAGCGCGACGATTTCCTTGTTGATCGAACCGGCCAGCACCATTTCCACCACTTCCATGGTGCGCTGGTCGGTGACGCGGAGCCCGCCTTCGAATTTCGATTCGATGCCCAGCTTGGCCAGCATCGAGGCAATCTGCGGCCCGCCGCCATGCACTACGATCGGATTGACCTTGGACTGCTTGAGCAGCGCGATATCGCGGGCAAAGGCCTGGCCGAGCTTGGCGTCGCCCATGGCATGACCGCCATATTTCACCACGACGGTCTTGCCCTCATAGCGCTGCATATAGGGCAGCGCCTGCGCAAGAATCCCGGCATCATGGCTGAACCGGTCGGTCGAATTATCTTGGTCGGACATGGACGGCCCCATCCTGTTGGCAAGGCGGCAAAGATGCTTCGGGTCTAGAGCATAGCATCACAAAGGAAAAGCCGGTTCTATGGCATTTGCCCATTGATCCAATTCACGTTCTCCTGCGTTGTGGTGGCAGTGAGGAATCGGCAGGCGTCAGGAGGCTGCACTACCCATGTCCAGTCAGACGCCGCCATCGCGCGACATTGCCGACCTCATCGCCCGTTGCGCCCTGCGCGACCGCGCCGCCTTTCGCGTCCTCTATGACCGGACCAGCGCGAAACTCTTCGGCGTCACCCTGCGTATCTTGAGAGATCGAGCCGAGGCCGAAGAGGCGATCCAGGAAATCTATGTGAAGATCTGGCAGCGCGCCGATCGCTACGTGATGGGCAATACCAGCCCGATCAGCTGGCTGGTCGCCGTTGCCCGCAACCATGCGCTCGACATGCTGCGGGCGCGCCGCCCGGCCTCGGCCGATATCGACGCGGCGCTGGATATTGCCGATTCGGGGCCATCCCCGGAGCGGGCGGCCGAGGATAGCGACGAAAAACGCCGGATCGAGCACTGCCTGGGCACGCTCGAACCCGAGCGGGCCGATGCGGTGCGCGGCGCCTATCTCGATGGCTATAGCTACGAAGAACTGGCGTCCCGCCACGCCATACCCTTGAATACGATGCGGACCTGGTTGCGGCGGAGCCTGGTCAAACTGAAGGACTGTCTTTCGACATGAGCAGCAGCGGCGACAGCGATGGAGGTTTTGCCGGGCGCAATGCGCTGGTGGCCGAGTATGTGCTCGGCCTGCTGTCGGCTGCCGAGCATGCCCGTGTCGGCAGGCTGATCGAAGCCGATCCGGCCCTGCGCGCCGAGCATGATTTCTGGGTGGCGCGTTTTGCCGAGCTGGATGGTGAATTTGCTGAAGTGCCGGTGCCCCGTCCGCTGTTTGCCGCCATCGAAAAGCGGGTGTTTGGTGCGGCGACGGGCGGCGCGGCGGCGTTCTGGGACAATCTGATGGTCTGGCGCGGCATCGCTGCCGGGGCCATCGCTATTGCGGTCGCTGCCGTGGGCTTCAACCTGCTGCAGCCGGCGCCCGATGTCGGCGCGTTGACCACCCAATTGGTCGCCGCACTCGAAGCGGAGGGCAGCAATGTCAAATTCGTGGCGCTCTATGACGGCAGCGGCAATGTGCGGCTCACCGCCTTGTCGGGCGAGGCGGTGCCGGACCGCGATTTTGAACTCTGGGCCATCCAGGGCGGCAACGCGCCGGTGTCGATGGGCGTGATCCCGATCACCGATCGCAGCGCCGTCGCCGTCGCGCCGGCAATCATGGCGGGCTGGGGCGAAGGCTCGGTGCTGGCGATCACGCTGGAGCCCAAGGGTGGTTCCCCCAGCGGCGCGCCGACCGGCCCCATCGTCGCTCAGGGTGCGGTGACAAAAATCTGAAACTCTTCTTCGCGCCGTTCCGTACCTGCTGTTGTCCCTGCCGAATAGGGGAACGAAACACAGGAAGGAATGACTGCAATGACCCTCTCTCTCCGCGCTCTGTCCGTCGCCGCCATGCTCACCATCGCCTCGATCGGCGGCGCTATGGCCCAGGACAATCCGATGGTCGGCGGCGCCGCCATGTTTGCCGACAAGAACATTGTCGAGAACGCCGTGAACTCGGCCGATCACACCACGCTGGTCGCCGCCGTCAAGGCCGCCGGCCTGGTCGAGACGCTGTCGGGCGCTGGCCCGTTCACCGTGCTGGCCCCGGTCAACGCCGCCTTTGACGCCCTGCCGGCCGGTACGGTGGACAATTTGCTGAAGCCGGAAAACAAGGACATGCTGTCCACCATCCTGGCCTGTCATGTGATCCCGGCCAAGGCGCTGTCGGGTGACATTGCCGGCATGGTCAAGGCCGATGGCGGCGAGCATGTCGTCGATACCGTCGGCGGCTGCAAGCTGACCCTCAAGGATGTCGACGGCAAGATCACCGTTACCGATGAAAACGGCACCGTCGCCAATGTGACCATCCCCGACGTGATCCAGTCCAATGGCGTGATCCACGTCATCGACGCCGTGCTGACGCCAAAATCGGCCATGTAGCCACCAATGAGAGGTCGCGCATTGTGCGGCCTCTCACCATAACTTGACGTGTCATTGTCCCCTGGAGGGACGTAGAATAGCTGTCGAAACGCTTTCGCGCCCGCGGCGCGGCGGCAGGTTTGAAGGGAAGACGGAATGGCTGTCCTTGATCGTCGTCAGGTGTTGCTGGGCGGCACGGCTGTTGCCGCGCTCGCCGCCTATGCGGTGTTGCGTCCCACGGCCCCGGCGCAAGCCGCCGAAGGCAGTTTCCCATTCCAGCTGACGGATGCGGAATGGCAGGCACGGCTTGAGCCGGCCGCCTATCAGACGCTGCGCCACGAGGCCACCGAGATGCCGTTCAGCTCGCCGCTGGATGATGAGCATCGCGCCGGAACGTTCCACTGCGCCGGCTGCGATCAGGCGCTGTTCAATTCGGACACCAAATTCGACAGCGGCACCGGCTGGCCGAGCTTTTACACCTTTATCGACGGCGCGCTGGGCACGACGGAAGACAACACACTGTTCATGGCTCGGGTCGAAGTTCACTGCTCCAATTGCGGTGGGCATCAGGGGCATGTGTTCGAAGATGGTCCGCCCCCGACCGGGCTGCGTTACTGTATCAATGGCGTGGCGCTCCGGTTCCAGCCGGCCTAGTCTTTCGCCCCATTGCGGCCGATCTGGTTTTCCCGCTATGGCGGTGGGATCGGCCCTCTCGGGAACACTCCATGAAGCTTACCTTTATTCAGACCGGCGACGTGCCCGCGCCGCTGCGCGGCCAGTTCGGCCCCTATCACCGCATGTTTGAAACCATGTTCGACGCTACGGGGCAGGGGTTTAGCTATGAGGTCGTGCCGGTGTCCGATGGCGCTGCGCTGCCCGAGCCGGCGGCGCTGGAGGGTATTGTCATCACCGGGTCGCCGGCGGGAGTCTATGAGGACCATGCCTGGCTGGGACCGCTGCGCGACTTCATCCGCGACGCGTATGAAAGCAAGATCCCGATGCTGGGCATCTGTTTCGGCCATCAGATCATGGCCGACGCCTTGGGCGGGGATGTGCGCAAGTCCGAAAAGGGCTGGGGCCTTGGCCGCCATACCTACGCCGTCACCGCACGGCCCGCCTTCATGGCCGATGCGCCCGCCGCGCTGGCGGTGGCCTGCTCGCATCAGGATCAGGTGATTGTCCCGCCTGCCGAGGCCGAGGTGATCCTGGCATCAGACTTCACGCCCAATGCCGGGCTGGTCTATCGCAATGGGGCGGCGCTGAGTTTTCAGCCGCACCCCGAATTTGCCGATGACTATGCGCTGGCCCTGGCCGAGATGCGGCGCGGCCGGGTGGCCGACGAGCTTGTCGACCAGGCACTGGTCTCGGTGGCCACGCCTTCCAGCAGCCCTGTGCTGGCCGGCTATATCGCCCGCTTCTTCAAGGATCGCTGAGGCGAAGCCTCAGCTTTCCAGCAACATGGCGATTTCGGTGCGCAGGTCGCGCAACCCGTCGCCCTTATGCGATGAGGTCAGGATCACCCGCGGGTGGGCGGCCGGGCGCTTGAGAATGGCGGCCTGGGTGGCGGCGATGACATTTTCCAGATCCTTGGCCAGCGGCTTGTCGGCCTTGGTCAGGACGATCTGATAGCTCACGGCAGCCCGGTCCAGCTCGTTCATCACCGTCAGATCATTGTCCTTGGGGCCATGGCGGCCATCGACCAGCACATAGACCCGGCGCAGCGTGGCGCGGCCGGTGAGATATTGGTGGATCAGCTTGGTCCAGGCGCGGACCTTGTCCTCGGGGGCCTTGGCATAGCCATAGCCGGGCATGTCGACGATGCGCAGCTCTTCGCTCTGGCTCTCGAAGATATTGAGTTCCTGGGTGCGGCCAGGCGTGTTCGAGGTGCGGGCCAGGCTCGACGTGCCGGCCAGAGCATTGATCAGGCTCGACTTGCCGACATTGGAGCGGCCGGCAAAGGCGATCTCGACCTTGTCCATCGGCGGCAGGTCGGCGATGCGCACGCAGCCCTTGGTGAACAGGATCGGTCGCGCGAACAGCAGGCGGCCGCGTTCGATCATTTCGGGTTGGTAATCGACAGTGTTCATGGTGCTGCTCGCTTCAAACAATAAGCCCGCCGGAGGTGTCCGGCGGGCAATAGCAGGTCTGATCCGCTATGGCGATATCAGGGCTTGGTCGGCTCGGTCGACTTCGGCTTGCGCTTGAAGGCGTCGAGAATGTTGCCAAGCAGGTTCACCTCGGCGCCGTGGCGCTTCATGATGAAATATTGCTGGGTCACCGACAGCGTGTTGTTCCAGGCCCAGTAGATCACCAGACCCGCCGGGAAGGTGCCCAGCATGAAGGTGAAGATCACCGGCATCCAGTTGAAGATCATCGCCTGGGTCGGATCGGGCGGCGGCGGATTGAGCTTCATCTGCACCCACATGGTGATGCCCATGATGACGGGCCAGACGCCCAGATGCAGGAAGCTGCCGATGAAGGGCAGGGCGGTCGGATCCCACGGGATCAGGCCGAACAGGGTGAAGATATTGGTCGGATCGGGCGCCGCCAGATCCTGAATCCAGCCGAAAAACGGCGCATGGCGCATGTCGAGGCTGATGAAGATGACGGTGTAGAGGGCGAAGAACACCGGGATCTGGATCAGGATCGGCCAGCACCCGCTGAGCGGATTGATCTTTTCCTTCTTGTACAGCTCCATCATGGCCTGCTGCTGGGCCGGACGGTCGTCCTTGAAGCGCTCCTGGATCGACTTCATCTCCGGCTGCACGCGACGCATGGCGGCCATCGAGGCGAAGGAGCGGCTGGCCAGCGGGAAGAAGATGGCCTTGACGATCACGGTCACCGCCAGCACGGCAACGCCGAAATTGCCGATGATGGAGTTGAGGAAGGTCAGCAGATAATACATCGGCTTGGTGATGAAATGCAGCCAACCCCAGTCGATCAGCAGCTCGAGCCGGTCGAAACCATATTGCTGCTGATAGGCGGTGATGACGCTTTCTTCCTTGGCGCCGGCAAACAGATAGCTCTCATGGATCGCCGTGGCGCCCGGAGCGACGATGACCGGCGTCGTCTCGACAAAGCTGGTCTGGTAATCGTCATAGGCGCCGGTGTTCTTCCACGAGAACAGCGCATTCAGCGCGTTGCCGGGCTTGGCCAGCACGGCGGTCGCCCAGTATTTGTCCGAGAAGCCGAGCCAGCCGGTGGTGTTGTCGAAGCGGGCCTGCTGGTCTTTCTGCAGATCGCTATATTTCTTGGAAATCAGGTTGTTCGAGCCCAGTACGCCATGCGGGCCTTCATGCTGGATGAAGAAATTGGCAACGTGGGGCGTGCCGTGACGGGCGACGCGGGCATAGGGGAACAGGGCCACATCACCGGCACCGGTGTTTTCGACCGACTGGGTGACGGTAAACAGGTAATGCTCATCGACCGAGAAGGTGCGGTGAAAGATCAGCCCGGCGCCATTGTCCCAGCGCAGGATGACCGGCGTGGTCGCCGTCAGCGTCGTCGCGCCATTTTCGACCGTCCATACGCTCTTGCCATCGGGCAAGGCGACATTGGTGCCGCTGGCGGGGACCCAGCCCTGCTCGGCGAAATAGGCATTGGGCGCGCCGGCCGGGGTCAGCAGGGTAATGATCGGCGAATCTGGGTCGACAGTCTCGCGATACTGCTTGAGCTCGAGGTCATCGAGGCGGGCGCCGGTCAGGTTGATCGAGCCATGCAGGTCTTCGGTGTCGATGATGACGCGCTGGGTGGCGGCAATGGCCGCAGCGCGATCGGCATAGACCGCATTGCCATCGGCGGCCGGCACGGGGGCGCCATTGACATCGACCGTGGTGGTCGGGGTCGCCAAAGCGGCTTCGGCCTGCGCCTGCTCGGCAGCGATCTGGGCCTGCTGCTGGGCGCGCTCCATCTGTGGGCCAGCCACAAGGAACTGCCAGCCGAACAGCACGACCATGCTGAGCACGATGGCGATGATCACATTACGATTGTCGGTCATTGTCTGGGTTTCCGTGGGCCGCGGCCGGAAGAGTGGCGCTGGTCGGTCGATCTGGGAGTATGCACGCGCTCGATCAGCGCGCCCAAATCGGCAACCAGTTTGGCGAAGGGTTCGCTGAGCGCTTCCCGTCGTCCGACCAGCACATAGTCATGGTGAGGGATAAAGTCACGCGCGCATGCTGTCACAGCCGCGCGAAGGCGACGTTTTATGCGATTGCGCTGGGGAGAATTGCCGGTTTTTTTGGTGACGGTGAAGCCGATGCCAGCCGGAGCCTCATCAGCCGCGATCACCTGCAGCCCAAACGCAGAGCGCCCGGCGCGATTGCCCCGGGCAGCCCGTTGGAACTGGGAACGCTTGACCAGCCGACGCAGGGCGTCAGGCGTGTTCTCGCTGGCCGTCATCCGGCCACCGGACCTTAGGCCGTAAGCTTCTTGCGGCCGTCGCGGCGGCGCTTGTTGATGATCGCGCGACCGTCCTTGGTGGCCATACGGGCACGGAAACCGTGACGGCGGGCACGCACGAGCTGCGACGGCTGATAAGTACGCTTCATGACATCAAACCGCGCCGGGCACGGTTCCTCTGGTTTAGCTCTGCACAAGCAGGAATTTCAGACACACATCAAGCGCCAAGCGCCCACGGTGCGGGTTGGTGGCGTCTATAGGGAAAACCCGAGGCCAAGTCAACGCGCGGCACCACACTTCCTTGCATTGCTTCCCCCGTTGTTTTCGCGGCGATATCGCCCCATAAGACCCGACGCAAGCATTTCTTCTGGCCGTTGGCAGGTAATGGCGGACGCAATCAAACCTGATCTCTGTGTCATCGGCGCCGGCGCGCTCGGCGTCAGCCTGGCGCTCAGGGCAAGGCAGCGTGGCTTGAGCGTCGTGCTGGTGCAGGGCGCTACGCCCGAGGGCGATCCGGTTGCCGGCAGCCTGCGCCGCGCCACCCTGCTGGCCAGTGCCGAGCGAGCTGAGGCCATGCGCAGCGCCGGCCAGGTCGGCCTCAGCGCCGTCGAACCCAAACTCAATTTTCGCGCCATCACCGAGCATGCCGACGCTATTGCCGCCGCCGCCGCGCCGCGCGATGCGGCCGAGCGCCTGGCCGGGCTCGGGGTCACTATGCTCGCCGGCCCCGCCAGTTTTATCGACCGGCAGACGCTGCGCTGTGGCGATCACACCATCCGCGCCCGCCAGTTCGCGCTGGCCACCGGCGCGACGCCGCTGATTCCCCCGCTGCCGGGGCTGGAGCAGGTGAAATTCTTCACCGCCGACAGCATTGCCGACAATAGCCGCAAGCTCAGCCATCTGGTGGTGATCGGTGGCGAGCCGGCGGCCTTCGAACTGGCGCAGGCCTATCGCCGGCTCGGCGCCATGGTGACGCTGGTGCCGCAGGGCGGGTTGTTGCCGGGCTTTGATCCCGAATTGGTCGCCATCCTGCTGCGCGCGCTGCGCGAAGAGGGGGTGGTCATTCTCGATGATGCCGAAGTCTCCGCGATTCTGCCGCGCAGCCAGGGCACCGGCATTGCTTTGCGCCGATCCGGCGGCGAGGACAGCCTCGATGTCTCCCATATCCTCGTCGCCATGGGACGGGTGCCGCTGCTCGATGCCGAACTGTTGGACAAGGCCAAATTGCGCCGCGACCGCATGCGGCCCGAACTGCTGCAGCTTGGCCCCGATGGGCAGACCAGCAATGGCCGCATCACTGCCATTGGCGGCGCGGCCGGGGAGCACCAGCCCCATATCGGCGCGCACCAGGTGACGCTGCTGCTCGAACGCCTGCTGCGGCTCGGTCCCGGTCGGCTCGATGTCCAGCAGGTGCCGCGCCTCGTGGCCACCCAACCGGCGCTGGCCCAATTGGGTGGGCTGGAGGCCGGCGCCAAGCTGCGTCCGGGCCAGACGGTGTGGCGCAGCAATCTGGTGGAAACCGAAACAGCACAGGCCAGCGGCCAGCCAGCGGGCACGGTCAAGCTGATCGCCGCCGCCAATGGCGCCATCAGCAGCGCCGGGGCCGTCGGTGCCGACGCCGGGGAACTGGCCGCAATGCTGGCGCTGGCGATGGGGCGTGGCCTCAAGCTGGGCGAACTGGCCGGGCTGGCGCTGCCCCAGCCTAGCGCCGCTGCCGCGCTGGTGGAACTGGCCGAGCACTATCTGGCACAGCAGCCGCCGCGCCGCTGGCCGGCGCAGCTTCCCGCCCTGCTACGCCTGCGGCGCTGACGCATCCCCCATCCGGGGGCTTACGCCTTGTGCGGCTTTGCCTATAATGATGGGCAATGACAGTTCAACGCAGTGTCCTGCCCGGCCGGTTTTCCGGCCTTTCGATCAAGCTCATCGCCACCATCATCGCGGTGATTCTTCTGGTCGAAATCGTGGTCTATCTGCCATCGCTCGCCAGCTTCCGGGCAAACTGGCTGGAGGATCGGCTGCGCGTTAGCGTGGTGGCGGCCCGGGTGCTCGATGCCGTGCCCGACGTGATGGCACTGCCGCGTGAACTCACCGACCGGCTGCTGACCTCGGCCGGGGCCAATGCCATCGTCTATCGCCGGGAGGGGCAGAGCCAGCTGATCGAGCTGGCCAACCCCATCACCCCGGATGTGGTGGTGACGGCCGATATGCGGCAGGCCGATCTGATGACGCTGATCGCCGGCTCCATCGATACGCTGTTTGCCGGCCCCGGCCGCACCATGCGCATTATCGGTCAGGGCGATCTGGACGATACGCTGATCGAGCTGCTGATGCCCGAGCGGGCGCTGCGGCAGGACATGCTGGCCTATTCCCGCCAGATCGGGGTGATCTCGCTGGCCATCGCCGCCATCACCGCCGTGGTGCTGTATCTGCTGGCCAGCTATCTGCTCATCTATCCGGTGCGCCGGCTGACACAGAACATGCTGGCCTTCCGGCAGGCGCCCGAAAACGCCAGCCTCATCATCATCCCCTCGGCCCGCCGCGACGAAATCGGCATTGCCGAGCGCGAACTGGCGGCGATGGAGGCCGACATCTTCTCCATGCTGCGGCAGCGCCGCCATCTGGCCGATCTGGGGCTGGCCGTGGCCAAGATCAACCATGATCTGCGCAATACCCTGACCTCGGCGCAATTGCTCTCCGATCAGGTGGCGACGCTCGACGACCCCAAGGTGCAGCGGCTGGCGCCCCGGCTGGTCACCACGCTGGACAAGGCCATCGGCTTTGCCCAGTCGGTGCTCGATTATGGCCGCGAGAGCGCCGCCCCGCCGGTGATGGTGCCCGTCGAAATAGCGCCGCTGGTTGCCGATGCCGCCTTCGAGGCGCGGCTGGACGGCCACCCCAGCATCGTCTTCACCAATGCCACGCCGGAGGATCTGGTGCTCAAGGTCGATGCCACCCAGCTCGGCCGCGTGCTGCTCAACCTGCTCAAGAATGCCCGCGAGGCGCTGGAAGCCGCCGGCACCGCCATTGCGGCCCCCAGCATCGCCGTCACCACCACCGAGGATGCCGAGAGCGTCACCCTGTCGGTCACCGATAACGGCCCGGGCCTGCCGCCGCGGGCGCGTGCCAATCTGTTCGTCGCCTTCGAAGGCTCGGCGCGGGCCGGCGGCACCGGGCTGGGTCTGGCCATCGCCCGCGAGATTACCGAAGCGCATGGCGGCCAGCTGGTCTTTATCGATCAGCCCATCGGCACGCGCTTTGACCTGATTCTGCCGGCCGGCTTGCGTATCCGCCCTTGAGGCAGGGCGACTTATCCCCAGCACCGTGTCAGCGCAGGGCTTTGTTGTCGCAGGCGAATTGCCGAAAAGCCGCTTCCAGGGGGCGCGCCGGGCGCTAGTTGTGCGCAGTGGCAAGAAACTGTCATCTGTGCGCTTGCCAACCCCGAAATGCCCATGTATGGGTTGCGCCGCTTCAGACGGATATCACATCCAGTCCCGTCTGAACCGCCGATCTTGTCGGCAATGCGCGCCCGTAGCTCAGCTGGATAGAGCACCAGACTACGAATCTGGGGGTCGGACGTTCGAATCGTTCCGGGCGCGCCATTCATTTCAAGGACTGTCAGGCCAAATTGAACCTGGGTCGATTCCAAGGAGTCGTGGGTCGATGGCACTTGCACGAAGTTCCGGTCCCTTAGCTCAGTTGGATAGAGCATCGGCCTTCTAAGCCGGTTGTCGGTGGTTCGAGTCCACCAGGGATCACCAGCATTGCCAGGCGCGTCACTCGCGACGGCTACTAGTCTGCCTTCGTAGCTCAACTGGACAGAGCAGATCCGTCCTAAGGATACGGCTGGGGGTTCGAGTCCCTTCGAAGGCACCATCTATGGTCGCGTAGCTCAGCTGGATAGAGCGTCGGATTCCGATTCCGAAGGCCGGGGATTCGAATTCCTCCGCGATCACCAGTACTTTGGCTGTCCCCAGAAACCGAGTGGCCAGGTTGCCGCGACTCGCTTTAGTCCTCGTTCATGGTAACCCGCGAAGAACTCCATCACCTCGTCTGGTCGCAGCCCATGATCAAAGTCGGCGAGCGCTACAATGTATCGGGAAGCTATATGGCGCGTGTATGTGCCGCCCTAAACGTGCCGCGACCGGCGAGAGGTTACTGGGCAAAGCTGGCTGTCGGCAAAGCGCCGCCTACGGAGGATCTGCCGGCCACGCTTCCAGGCGATGCAGTTGCCTGGAACGAGAAAGGTGGACCGCTGGCATTGCCGGTACCTCCACGCCAGGCGATCGACGCCACCCCAAAGCAACGGGGGACGCGAACCAGTAAACCCGCGCCTACGATGCATTCCTTGGTCCGGAACTACAGAGGCGAGTTTCTTCGGTCCAGGCCGAAGGAGACCGGAGGTTACCTCAAGCCGTACAAGAAGCTTCTGCCATACGTAGTCGCTTCGGAGGCATGCCTGGAACGGGCCCTGAGCTTAGCCAGTAAGCTGTACAACGAGCTTGAGGCTGTCGGAGCCAGGGTGATCATCGCACCGGGAGATCGGCACTGGAACCAAGCCGCCGTCGACGAACGCGAATTCCCCCGTGAGAAGCGAGATCGCTATTCCTACAGCGGCCTTTGGTCACCTGCACGGCCAACGGTCGCCTTTTTTGAGGAAGCCGCGATCTCGATCGTCGTAATCGAGATGACCGAAGAAGTTCTGCTTCGCTATGCCGGTGGTGGCTACATCCGCGAGACCGAATACCAGGACAACCTGCGGAAATACCGGCGTGAACACACTTGGACGACAACCAAGCCGTTGCCGAGTGGCCGTATTCGTGTGGTTGCCCACTCCGCCGAAGGCGTCGACTGGTCGCTGACGTGGCAGGAAGATGGGGCTGCCTCCCTCGAGGCGTCGCTGCATGAGATCGCCGGCAAAATCCGGGAAGCTGTCCCGCAGGTTGCAAGCTTAGTCGAAGAGTCCAAGCGTCAAGCCCAGATCCGGCGCCAGGAATGGATGGCGGCCGAGGAAAGGCGAAGGCAGGCGGAAGACCAGCGACGAGTTGAGGAGTCGGTCAAGCAGAGCCGCGAACAACTCGGCCAAGTCATTGAGCAGTGGTCAGAGAGGACCGCAGTTGAACGGTTTTTCGATGAGCTATCCATAGCGATTGACCAGCTACCCGAATCCGATAGAGCGGCGATGGCCGCCCGTCTGCAGATGGCTCGAGAATTCATGGGCGCAACAGATCCTCTCCAATTCTTCGAGGGGTGGAAAACACCGCGCGAACGGTACCAGCCAATCTATCCGTCATCCGACTGAGAGCCCTACGGGCTTAGGGCCGGCTGCCAAACTCACTAGCTCGATCGACGCGAGAAAACGTGCCGCGGCCGGCTTGGCTTCCGGCTGCGGCCTGTCCGCCCCGAAACGCCAAACCAAATAGCGCTTGATTAAGTCCAGTTTCCGGACGACCGTACTATCTAACGCGCTGGATAGCTGGGTAGTCGGATAGCAAGAATGGCTAAGCCAAAAGGTGGCGATAAGGTGAAGCGTCAGCGAAAAGACGGGCGGAAATCTTTCCTCGCCTATCTTCAGCCGGATGTCATTCGCAGCTTGAAGGTTTCGGCATTGGATCAGGGCATTCCGGCCTATCGCATTGTCGAAGATGCTCTAAAAGACTGGCTCAAGGGCCAGCCGAAGGCCGACTGACAAATGGGGGATAGTGCTTTGGGAATACCGACCGTTTTCGATCTTTGTGAGCCACGCGCCGATATTCTCGGAGGCGGCATCGCTGATAGCGAATACGCGGCCAATCTCGCCAACGTTCTCACTGGCAAAGCATCCCAGGACTATCTGGATCCGGATCTGTTTTTCTCAAATTCCTACCCAACGGTAGGCTTGAAGCAGCTGTTAACCAACGTATGCGGCCGGCTTTCCGGCCGCGGTGAAAGCGTGTCCGCAGTTTTTCGCCTGGACACAGCATACGGCGGCGGCAAAACCCACGGACTGATAGCCCTTGTACATGCCGCAAGGGGCATGTTGGGCGTGGCGAACACCTCAGAATTCCTCTCGCCGTCTCTGCTGCCGACCGGAAGTGTTCGCATAGCGGCCTTTGATGGTGAGAACGCAGATCCTGCAAACGGTCGCCTAATGGGTGATGGCATCCGCGCCAAAACGCCCTGGGGCGAAATCGCATACCAACTGGCTGGAAAGGCCGGATACGAGATCATTCGGGCATCGGACGAAATGGTCGTCGCGCCTGGAGCCAGCACCATAGCGGAATTGTTCGGCAACGAGCCTGTTCTCGTCGTCCTCGACGAAATGGGTGAATACCTGCGCCGTGTTCAGTTCATGAATGGCCGTGAACAGTTTACTGCTTTCTTGAAGTCGCTTTTCTCAGCAATCGAAAGCCATCCCAACGCGGCGCTGGTGTACACACTGGCCGTGAGGCGCGATGGCGTTGCTATCGACGCTTTCAGTGCAGAGAACCAATTTCTTGTATCGGCCATGGCTGAGCTGGAGAGCGTCTCAGGGCGAAAAGCGACCAACCTCAATCCGACCAAAGATGACGAAACAGCCAAGGTCATCAGAAGACGACTATTTGGACGGGTCGATGACGAAGGTGCCGCCCAGGTAATCGAAGCATATAGAGTAGTTTGGACCCAGCACCGCGATGCGTTGCCCGATCTCGCGCGTCGCTCTGAAACGCTCGCCGATTTTGCGAACACCTACCCCTTCCACCCTGATGTTTTCGACACCCTGACGGGCAAGACGGCCACGTTGAGCGGGTTCCAGCGGGTGCGCGGCATGCTTCGCATTCTGGGTAGAGCGGTCGCCGGTGTTTGGGCCGACCGGCCTCAAGACGCGACAGCGATCCATCTCCACCACATCGACTTGGGCAAAGAAGGTGTTCGTGCAGAGTTCACTACCCGGCTACAGCAAGATGCCTATGTGCCGGCAATATTGAACGATATTTCCGGCACCCCCCAGAGCCCGTCCCTGGCGGAAGATATCGACGCCAAAAACTACAAGGGCATGCTCCCATACGGTCGCTATGTCGCTACGACCGTGTTCATCCACACCTTAGCCTTTAACAACGATCTGAAAGGTCTGACACCCGATCAGCTACGGTACTCGGTCCTGAGCCCGGAAGCAGACATCAGCTTTATTGATGACGCGCGTACCAAGTTCCGCACAGACTCCGCTTATCTTGACGACCGGCCCAATGCTCCGCTTCGTTTCAATGCAGAGGCAAATCTGACCCAGGTGATCGCCCGCGAAGAACGAAACGTTGATCCAGAAACGGCTCGCACCGAACTTCGTGACCATATCCGCGAAATCTTCACTGGTCCGTCGTCATCGTTCGATTTGATTCCGTTTCCAGCTGGACCATGGGACGTTCCAGACGACGTTGCAGACGGGAAGCCGAAGCTTGCCCTTATCTCGCACGACGCTCTTGAGATCGGCACTGACTTGGCTGAAGTGCCTGAGTTGGTCACTAAGATTTATGATCACAAGGGATCAGACGGATCCGGCTTGAGGGGACTCAAAAACAATCTGGTTTTCTTAGTTGCCGACCAGCAGAAGGTCGTCGAGATGAAGCAGGCAATGCTCCGTCGCCTCGCATTGGAGGAGCTGAAGCGCCCGGATCGTTTAGCGGAACTCGCTGAACATCAGCAGTCGAAGGTTTTGGAACTCCAGCAGAAGTCAAAGACTGAGCTGGCCATTGCAGTCCAGCAAGCTTATCGCCACGTACTTTACCCGTCGAGACATCCGCTTGGTGGGCCAGGCACGCCACAGCTTGCGCATTCGGCGATCGACATCCAAGGCGCTTCAGAAAGGCCGGGATCCGGTCAGGTGCAGGTGGTTCGCCAGTTGAAGGACCAGACCAAGCTCCGCGAAGCTGCTGATGCGCCAGACTCTCCCACCTACATTCGGGATCGGACGCCTCTGAAAAAAGGACAAATTACCAGCGCAACACTGCGCGCCGAGTTCCGCCGAGACCCGTCCTTGCCGATCCTCCTTTCAGATGACGTTCTCCGCAAGGCGATCCGGATGGGCATCGAAGATGGAACTTACATTTATCAGAAGGGCGACTTGATCGCCGGTGCCGGCGATCCGCTTCCATCGATCTCTATCGACGAAGAAACCAACATCTACACGGTGGATTTTGCCAAGGCTAAGGGGCTTTGGCCTCGGCAACAGAAGGCACAGCACTACCCATCGGTATCAGGCGGGAGCGTTTCGGTTTCCAGCCCACTTTTTCAGCCGAGCCCCGAATTTGTCATCGAGTCTGTTCCAAGCTCTCCCGTTGAAGAAGATCCAGGGACAGCACCAGTTGCCGTGGACATCCGTTCCTTCACTGCACAGGGCGTCCTCAAGGAAGCGCTCAAGCAGGTTTTGGATCAGGCCAAAAATGCCAAGGTCCTGAAGATCGATCGCATATCTGTTCGCCTTTTCGAGGCGGGAGACGGGTTCAAGTTAGTTCCGGTCGCAAACACCATAACCGGTGCCAAGAAGACGGTGAAACTCATCGGTGAGTTTACCACCACTCAGGACAGCGCCATGAGCTTTGAGTTCGAGGGCACGGCTCAGGACGCCTCGACCATGAAGGATTACCTGGAGCCGCAGTTCCGTGCTGCGAAGGAACAAGACCTGAAGACCACGTTGACCTTCGACTTCGATCCTGGGCTTTCCCTGGACGGCGATGACGGCGACAAGTTCGTTGATAAGTTGACGCGCTTTGCGAGTGCTGCGGCATACGTTGAAGCCACCGCGGAGGTAGTGTGATGAGTTTGGCGCGTCGGAAGGACGACTACATGGCTATGGCAAAAACCAAGCCTGTCTACGAAATCAGGGTTCGCAGGCATGGCGCCGGAGACACTGAGCTTGAAATTTGGCAGTTGCCCTCTTTCGCAACACCACAGGTGAAGGTGCCCACCCGGGTGGGTGGCCTGCGTGGGCGGAATTTTGAACTGGCCGAGCATCGGGTTATTCGACGCCTTCGTGACGCCGGTGTCCGCATTGACATTCTTCCCATCGAGGGCTTTGGCGCCCCCTTGTCAGAAGAGATCGCGTTGCCGCTGGCCTTATTGTTCCGGACGCTGGCCCCGATGCGTAATCGCGACAATATGCGGCTTGTTGCCGAGGGTATTGAGCAGATGGGCCGCGAAGAGGCTGCTTATTGGTTGGGCATGGTGATGCACCGGAAGAATCCGCGAAGAGTTCTTGCGGCATTGCGGATGATTCAAACCGATCCGGCGAGGACTTAACTATGTCGGATACGCGGCTAATAGAGCGTTGGCTTCCAATTGCCGCCTTGGGGGAGGAAAGCGTCCGCGAGCGGCGGTCGATGACGGCTCTCCCTCCCAATTACTACCTTCATGTGTGGTGGGCTCGTCGTCCACTGGTGGCATCGCGAGCGGCCATTCTAGCCTCGCTGTTGCCCGAGTCCACCGATCGGGACCAGTTCATGCACACGTTGGGCATTCACGGGGATCCCGTCGCTTCCAAGAAGAGGATCGAGATCGCGGATAGAAAAGGGGAGCGTCTTGGCAAAGATGCGTACGGTTACAAGCGGGCGTTCACGCATCAGCCCAACACCGCGGAGCTGACGGCCTTAGGTGTTGATCCGGCCATAGTTATGCTCGATCCAACTGCAGGCGGCGGGGCAATTCCGTTAGAGTCCGTTAGGTTGGGTCTTCAAACCTACGCCAACGACCTGAATCCTGTCGCATCAACCATACTGCTAGGTACGGTCGACTATCCAAAGCGATTTGGTCTTGCTGTTCATAAGGAATTTGGAAGCCTCAGCACAGCATTCCTAAGCCGCGTTAAGGCGAAATTTAGCGGAGAGTTCCGCCCTGAAGACGACGGCAATAGGCCGGACGCCTATCTATGGGCGAGGACAATTGAATGCCCATATTGCTCGGGCAAGATCCCGCTGTCGCCGAACTGGCGATTAAATGCAAAGGGCACTGGTGTTAGGATTGTTCCTGGTACGGACAATCTCTGCTCCTTCGAAATAGTGAACTCGGCCGAAGAGCAAAGCGCAGGAACTGTTTCCAGTGGCGATGCCACCTGCCCGTATCCAGAATGCGGTCGCATTGTTGATGGTGATGAAGTAAAGCGCCAAGCCCAAGCAGGTGGTATGGGCGACCAGCTGTTTGCTGTCGTCTACAAACGACCAGTGCAGCGGACAAATAAGAATGGAAGAGCTGGAAAGGCCGAGTGGGTTAAAGCGTACCGATCGCCTAACCAACGAGACATTACGTCGGCATCAAAGTTAGAAGAATGGGAGAACAAGTTCAGCGAGTGGGAGAGTAACGGCACCATTCCTACAGAGCCTATTGATGATATTTCCAACTACGATCGGGGGCATCGACTTTATGGCATGAACCGATGGCGTGATATGTTTTCGGCGCGCCAATTACTGGTGCATGGCTATGCCGTCGAAACCTTCCAGGAAATGGTGGAAGAAGATCGTAGCTCCGGAATGCTAAGCGAGCTGCGGCGGGCTGCTTACGTGTATCTCAGCTTCAGTTTGGACAAGCTTCGGGATTACAATTCGCGGTCTACCCGCTGGATTGTACAGCGCGAAGTTATGGCAAATACGTTCGATAGCCACAACTTTTCGATCAAGTGGTCCTATGTCGAAATGGCTCCTCTTGTAGAAGGGCTCGGCTTCGACTGGGTTGTTCGCCAGACATCGAAGTGCATCAAAGAACTTGTCGAGCTTTCGACCCCCCGCAGTGACGTTGGCCCATTGTTTGAGCCGGCATCCGTCGCGGCAAAAGAGCAGTCAATATCTGTGTCTTCGGGTTCTGGGGCGGCTTTGGATCACATGGGATCTGGGTCTGTCGATCTCATCGTTATGGACCCACCATACGGTGCCAACGTTATGTATGCCGAACTGTCTGACTTTTTCTACGTATGGCTGAAACGGACGGCTGGCCTTGTCGTGCCAGATCTTTTTACTAGGCGTCTCACTGATAAACAATCAGAAGCCGTAGCGAATAAGGCTCACTTCAAAGGTGAGAAAGGATCAGACGCGTTAGCTAATCGTGACTATCAAGAGAAAATGAGTGCTATTTTCCGTGAGTGCTGCCGCGTACTGAAATCCAATGGCATCATGACGGTTATGTTCACCCATAAAGACACAAGTGCATGGGATGCCTTAACAAAAGGACTTATAGAGGCGGGGTTTATTATAACGGCTTCTTGGCCGGTTAACACGGAGGCTGAGGGCTCTCTCCATATCAAAGACAAGGCAGCCGCCAATTCCACGATTTTCCTTGTGTGTCGTCCTCGCCCTGCCGCCGACAATGCTGATGTCACCTACTGGGAGGATGTTGAACCCCTAGTCGCGGCCGCTGTGCGGACCCGTGTCGAACAGTTCCAGCAATCCGGTGTAAGCGGCGTTGATCTATATCTCGCATCTTTCGGGCCGGCTCTGGAAGAGTTTTCTCGGCATTGGCCTCTTAAGAGAGGCAGCCCGAGACCTGAACCTTTGGCGAGGAAGCGAAGGAAGCAGGCTGAGCTGTTCGAGGAGGCTTTCGACCCGTACGCAGTCACCCCTGAAGATGCTCTAGACGCCGCGCGTAGAGAAGTGAAAACGTGGCGTCTCAACCAGCTCACACATACCAAAGGTCACGCCGAACTCGATGCGACCACATCCTGGTTTGTCTTGGCTTGGGATGCTTTCAAGTCACCCATATTTAGCTATGATGAGGGACTGCGGTTAGCACGAGCGGTTGGCGCGGATTTGGACCAAATGATCGGTAAAATCTGTGAAAAGAAGGATAGCTCCAACCTGAAACTGTGGGACAGCGCCACTCGAGCGGCAAAAGGTGCCATCGGCCCTGCGGACGGTTCAAAGTCTATGCTTGATGCCATTCATGCTGCTGCATATCGAGGGCGAAAAGAATCGGTTGCTGGTGCTCTGTCGATCCTCAAAGCAAACGGTCTCGAGGCTGACCCTCATTTTCTGGCATCGCTAGAGGCAGTATTAGAGGTGCTGCCTCCGTCGAAATCGTTTATCGGCTTCGATGTGGCCACAGGTGATGCAAAAGCATCTGCGGATGACTTCGAAGCGCTGGAAAAGCTTAGGAGGCTTGCATTCTCGGATCGTGTGGATCGACCTCATCAACTTGCGTTGTTTGTCGCCGATCCAGTCGCTTCCGAATGACATTGCTCCGGGATACCGCTTGGAAGCTGAAATACACACCTGACGAGGGTAGTCTCGTCAGGTCTTTCTATATCCCGTCCCTGACGTCGGCGGTTAGATACGATCGACTAACTGGTTATTTCACCGCCCGTGCCCTCACGCTGGCGGCGCGTGGTGTGGAAGGTCTTATCGTCAACAACGGTCGTATGCGTATGGTTGTCGGCTGCACGCTAGGGCCTGCCGAGGCGGAAGCCATCCAGAAAGGTGAGGAGCTGAGAGCGACGGTGCAGCACCACCTGCTCAAGATGCCCCTACTGGGTGCAGGCAACCAACAAGAAGCTGACGCCCTAGAGTTGTTGGCTTGGATGATCGCCAAAGGCCATCTTGATGTCCGAGTGGCTATTCCCTGCGATGAAAATCGGCAGCCCGTACTTGATGATAGTATCTTCCACGAAAAGACGGGTGTCATCGAGGATAAGACAGGCGACCGCATCGCGTTTACCGGCAGCGTGAACGAGAGCGCGAGTGGCTGGACCCGTAACTGGGAAAGCTTCAGCGTGTTCACGTCCTGGATCGATCCTGCTCGGGTTGATCTGGAAGAGGAGAGCTTCCTAAAAATATGGTCGGATAAAGCAAAAACCGTAGTTACGTTGGACGTGCCATCGGCGATCCGCGACCAGCTTCTGACATTTATGCCGGACCCCGACCAGGTCCCGAGAAGGCTTAGGGATTTGTTGGATGACGCCAACGCAGGCAAGTTGATCAGCGTCAGCAAAACGCCTGATCCCGAAGTGGAACTGGTCCCAGTCCCAGATCTCCCTGCTCTCGTCGATGAGGAACGGCGAGCTCTATGGCAGAAGATAGCCAACGCCGCCAATCAACCTCACGGCGGTGAGCGTGTCGGCGAAGCGACGTCGGCGGTGGTTCCATGGCCGCACCAGATCCGCGCGTTCGACAGGATGTATGGTCAGTGGCCGCCGAAGCTGCTGATCGCAGACGAAGTGGGCTTGGGCAAAACCGTTCAGGCAGGCCTGCTCATCAGGCAAGCGTGGTTGGCAGGGAAAGCGCGCCGCATCATCATCCTGGCACCCAAGAACGTCTGCAAGCAGTGGCAGCTCGAACTCCGCGAAAAATTCAATCTCAGCTGGCCCGTATATGATGGGCACAAACTGTCCTGGCTCCAATCGCCTGGCCGCGGCTCTACGCTGGAACAGCAGGTTTCCAAAGAGGAGTGGCATCGCCAGCCGTTCGTCATAATGTCCAGCCACTTGGCAAGGCGCCGGGAACGCCAGCGCGAAATCCTTGATGACGCAGCGGCCTGGGATCTGGTGATCTTGGACGAAGCACATCACGCCAGGACTAAGGGCGCCGGCAGCGTGCAGTCCAAAGGGCCAAACCGTCTACTGCAGCTGATGCGCGGTATGCGTGCCAAAACAGAAGGTCTTATTCTGCTGACCGCGACGCCACTGCAGGTGCACGTCAGCGAGCTCTGGGACCTTCTGGACCTCCTGGGACTTCCCAAGGAATGGACTTCGGATGCCTTCGTTCGGTTCTTTGCCGAAGTGGCTAAACCCAATGTCACTAGCGACTCTTTGGAGTGGCTTTCGCATCTCTTCCGAGCCACCGAGGCCACCTATCGGCCAACGGATTTCGTCTACGTCGAAAGCCTCACGGGTCTTTCCAGGTTGAAGTCCAAGCGGGTTCTCTCTGCTCTACGCGACAATGCCTCGATACCTCGACAGATGCTCTCGCCGGAAGAGAAGCGTGCCGCCGTCCAGATCATCAAAAAGATCACTCCGGTTCGTGCTCTGATTTCTAGACACACTCGAGAACTGCTGCGCCGCTATTTCAAGGCGGGCAAGATTGCCACGCCGGTGGCCACCAGGCAGGTGGAAGACCAATTTATCCCGTTGTCGGTGGAGGAGCAGCACCTCTACACGGCGGTCGAGGACTATATTTCCGAGACTTACAACTCCGCTTCGCCCGACGCCCGGAACGCGGTAGGTTTCGTGATGACGATTTACAGGCGACGCCTGGCTTCGAGTTTCTATGCTCTTCGGAAAACGCTGGAGAACAGGCGCGCTGGCGTCACCGATGACAGACGCCTCGAGGAAGACACGGCGGACTTGCTGGAAGCAGGTGAAGATACCGATACGGACGATTTCAAGAAGGATGAGATCGCGGCCCTGAAGTCGGAAGAGCTTGCCGATATTCAAAGCCTCATCGACGCCATAGGGCAATTGCCGGTGGACACGAAGGCGCTGCGGTTGAGACGTGTCATCGACGATCTGACGAACACGCATTATCCGCAGGTTATGGTGTTCACCCAATTCACCGACACGATGGACTATCTTCGACAACTCTTGGTCGATGAAGGGCGCTCGGTAATGTGCTTCTCCGGCAGGGGCGGTGAAATCCTGGCAAGCGACGGAAGCTGGTCGACCATCAGTCGAGACGAGGTCAAGAAGCGGTTCCGTTCGGGTCGTGCAGACATATTGCTATGCACGGATGCTGCGTCGGAAGGACTGAACTTCCAGTTCTGTGGGGCGCTGGTCAACTATGACATGCCCTGGAACCCCATGCGAGTGGAACAGCGGATAGGACGTATCGATCGCCTTGGACAACAGTTCCCCGATATACGGATCATCAATCTTCACTACGAAGACACCGTGGAAGCTGATGTTTACAAAGCCCTCCGAAGCAGAATCCACGTTTTCGAAAGCGTGGTGGGAGGATTGCAACCGATCCTCGCCAAACTTCCTGGCCTCATCGGCTCGACGGTGCTCGCCACCCATGGCAGCTCCGATGACAGACGCGAAGAAGCGGTCCATGCGGTCGACTTGGCATTCGAAGCCGGCAATGAAGGCATAGATCTTGCGGACTTCGCAGATGATGATCTTGAATTGCCGATACGACCGGACCCCGCCCTTACCCTTTCTGATCTCAGAGCTATCCTAGACCGTCCCATCATGCTTCCCCCGCCCGCAGAAGCTGCCGCACTTGATGGCAAGGACTATAGGTATCTCGATGGATCGATGGAGACTGCCATTCGAGTTACGACCGATAGAGATTTCTATGAGCAGCACGGAGAGAGCGTCGAGTTTTGGACGCCAGGTAGCCCGATTTTCCCTGATCTAGAACCCTACAGGTCGCCATACTGAGTTTGAGGCACTTGACGGAACAATAATCGTTCCCTATTTGTTCAACTCACGAACGAGAACCGCCCATGTCGCTTTCTGCGCACATCGCTGGTCTGCCAGCCCGCCGCATCTCCGCGGCCGCCTGCGTTCGCATCTCTGCCTTGATATCGATATCGCGACTATCGCGCTCCTGAGCGCCTGAACCATTCCCGATATCCGCCCGCAATGGGCATTGAGGACCGGCATTAAGCTGGGCGTCTGATCGCGCCTAGGCTGTCGGCAATAGACATCATGGCAGACACCGATAACGACTGGCTCGAGGGCCTGAACGAAGAAGAACTGACCTCAACTCCGCGCTCGCCCAAGCTCGGCAAATCCGGCAAGGAAGCGTTTCGCGTACTTCCCAGGGCGCTGATCGAGAGCGTGATCGGCATGGCCGGCATCAAGAAGATCAGCGAACAGCAGGGATTCTGCTTGATCGTAGAGGCACCTTCCAGCGACTGGGTGGCTCCACTCCATTCGGCTCTGAGGTATTTCGGGGAGTGGCACGTCCACATCGCCAAAAGCGCCATTCCGCGGGGCCGTGCCGTAGACGACGGCGCTGCTACGACCGTCGTCCAAGCCCTGGCCGGGGGTGGCCGCATCGTCGGCGTCTCTCAGTCCCCAAGACAGTTGTTGCCGCCGGCGATGGTTTCGGCTGCTGACCTGACCATCACCTTGCCGCTGCCGTCGCCTCGCGTTATCGCCGCTACTATCAAGGCCGTAACCGGGAAGCTCCCGAAGAACGTTCCCGATACCATCGCAGCCGGACTGACTTTCGACGACATCGCATCGAGCATCCGTCCCAATTCCACGCCCCAGGCCTGCATCAAGAGAATGGAACGCGCGCAGCTGAGTAAGCGGCGGGCCGAGGTCATGGGCTCCGAAGTCCCGGAGATCAAAGACCTGCATGGCTACGGCGAAGCCAAGGTCTGGGCGCTCAATTTGATCGAAGATCTCGATGCGTGGCGCCGCGGCGAGTTGGAAATTTCTCAACTGGACCGCAACATCGTTTTGGCGTCGCTTCCCGGCCTTGGCAAAACCAGCTTCGTGCGATCGTTGGCGCGCAGCACCGGCCTGCCTCTGATCGCCACCTCGGTCGGTGCTTGGTTCGCCAATTCGCCGGGGTATCTGGACAGCGTCATCAAGCAGATCGACGAGGTGTTCGCCGATGCCAGGGCCGTCGGGCCTGCGATCGTGCTGTTGGACGAGCTTGAGGGTTTGCCATCGCGAGCGTCCTTGTCACCCCGGAATTCCGATTGGTGGCTTCCTGTCATCGGCCACATGCTCACGGTCCTCGATGGCGCTACTTCGGTCACCACTAGCAATTTGATCGTAATCGGCGCGACGAATCATCCGGAAAAAATCGATCCCGCGATCATGCGCCCAGGTCGTCTGAACCGTTTCGTCTATATCTCGCCGCCCGACGAGACTGCCCTCTGCGGCATTCTTCGCCAACATCTGGGTAGCGACCTTCCGGACGTCGACTTGATCGCCGCCGCCCGTCTTGGGGTCGGTCGTTCCGGTGCACATGTTGTCCAATGGGTCAAAGCTGCGCGCCGAACTGCCAGAGCTGGCAGGCGACCCATGGTAATGGGGGACCTGCTCGACGCTATCGCGCCGGAAGACACTCGGCCGCAAGAATTGCTTCGTCGCATTGCCATTCACGAAGCGGGCCATGCCGTTGTTGCCCACACCATCGGTCTCGGAGCTGTAAAGACGATCTCTATCGTCGCAAGCGGGAACAACGGCGGCCGGACGATCGTGAACCACGATAACTCAGGAACGACAAAGTCGGAGATCGAACTCTACGTCGCTCATGCGTTAGGTGGCCGTGCTGCAGAGGAAGTGATCCTGGGCGATGTAGGAGCAGGCTCGGGCGGTGACGAACGGAGCGATCTCGGCAACGCCACCAGTACTCTTGGCTTGATCCATCTCGGAATCGGCCTCGGCGACAGCCTCATGTATCGCGGCAATTTCGAGGAAGTGCCGAGGCTCCTGGCTTACCAGCCGGCTATTGCTGCCAAGGTAGAGGCGGACCTGCGCCGGCTTTATCTGGTCGCGGTTGAAATCTGTCGGCAGAAACGGCTTCTCGTCGACGCTATCGCAGTGGAACTGTTGGAGCGCCGACACGTGGACGGTCCTCGGTTTCTGGAGATCATCGCCGAAGTCGCCGGCATGAACATCGAACGCACGGTGATCGACAATGGATGAGCTGTTGATCAGGATCATCACACGCCTCGTTCGCGTCCACGACGAGATGGGTCACCGCTGCTTCGAAGACGCGGCACACAGGGCCTTGGTCGCCATCGCCAGGACCGTTCAGCTCGACGCCTGCCAGAAGGCCGGTCTCGAGCAGCCCTCGCTCGGTGAAGGTGTCCTGCCGTTCCCGCTGCCGTCTTCCCGGCGGCCATCCGGACGGAGCGATCCGGCGGCGTAGAAGCTGCTGAGCATACCCAGACATACAGGGAGCCGCAATTTGCGGCTCCCCTTCAGCAGTCGTTAGCCAGTTTTTCTCAGCGTTTGCAAAGGATTGGCAGGCTACGTCTTGGGGTGACCACTTCTTTCCGAAGCAGATCGCACGGTGTTGGAAGTCCCACCGGCGATTTTGGGGTGAATTCGATGAGCCAAGACAAGGCGGCGCGCACAAAGCGAAAGATCGAAGTGGACGGCCTGCGGACATTCGCGCGCATCGAGGAAATGAAAGACGGCGGACCGATCATCGATCTGATTACCGGTCGAGAGCCGCACCTGGTCGGCACCAAGAGCTGCATCAAGGCCGGCATGCGCTCGATGCCTTGGGAGTCGGTCACCGCCGAGCTGCCGATGATCGAACTCTGCGAAACCGCGTCTCCCGTGCGGGCGCTGCTCAGCCAGCCGCACGAACTTTTCATGAAAGTCACGGGCGAATCCCGCCAGTGGATGTACCGCCCCGACCTTCGGCTGACCGTCGATAGGGTATTCGGCCAGACGGTTCTCGGGGGCGTGCCTTTTGCAAAAGCCGTGGCGAACTGGCGCCCTGGCACCAAAGTATCCGAAACGATGACGTTGATCGTCGAGGTTAAAGGCGACGACGACCCTCGTCTCGAAGATCCCGTCTACGACCGGAAGATCGAGCTGGCCCGTCAGGTCTACGAAGCCATCAACTGGCGCTTTATCTGGGTAGACCGTTCCCCCGATATCGACCATCCGGCAATCGCCACTTCGGTCCGCGAAATCATGCTGGACCACGATGTCTCGATCACGCCGGCCGACATCACCACCGCCCGTGCCGTCCTTGGCGAGGCTCGACGTGCGACGCTTCGCGAACTGACCGCAGCATTGGGCGGCGGCGGCATCGGCAAAGCCGCCGCGTTGCATGTGCGCCGGATCGTGTCGATCGACATGAATAACGATCTGCGACCCGACACGGTCGTCGTTCGTATGCCTGATGACATGGCCATCTTCGAAGTGACGGGGCAACCGCGATGGTAACCCAGCTCGACGTCACCACAGGTGAACTCTATTCGCTTGTCCTCGCCGAAGAAGACATGCCGATCGTGGCTGAATTCGCCAAGGAAATGCGCGACGGCAGGCTCATGTTTCGGCGCGAAGGTACGGACAGGGAAATCTATATCCCCGTAGACGAATTCGAGCGGATGCGGACGACGAGCGGCCAGGCTAGACGGATCCGTCTGGACAAACACGGTCAGCTCATCGAGCAGGCCGAGATCGATCCGGTTTTCCTCCTCGATCCTGATGAAAGCGGAATTACGGTAGCGGAACGTGACCTTCGCTTACGGCAGAAGGATGAGCTCGTTCGGAAGCAGACCCTTCGCTTCTACGTGATGCGTTACGACAATGAGCCGGTGCCGACCAGAGGCCGTAGCGGGGTCGCCCGCATTATCAAAAGGCATCTGCCTGATGCGCTGGAAGCGGGCTTCACCTGGAAGCCTTCGCCAAGCTCGTTGCTTCGCGCCGTAGATGAATGCGGCACGCCTGGTGAACGCCCGCTGACCGCATTTTTTCCCGACCGCAAAAAGGAGCTTCGGCAAAGGCGTTGGCCGAAGGAAATTGTCGACGCTTCCGTGCGCGCGATTGAGACCTATTGGGATGACGACACGGTCTCCATCGGAGATGCCATCTATCAGTTTCGTGTCGAGGCCCAGCTGATTGCCGAAAGGCATCATCTGCCGATGATCACCGAGGAACCGGAAGTCCTCGAATTCGAAGGCGATGAAACGGAACGAGATCTGTTCGCGCTGCGGCTACTTGAGCCTAAACAGCTTGCCGGTCCTGTTAGGGCGAGGAAGGTTGGCTATCCCGTGCCGTGTGACGAGACGATCCGGCTTTGGCTTCACCAGAATGCCGACTGGTGGCATTGGGCCCAGCGTTACGGCGTCGACAATGCCAACCGGCGTTTCAAGGGCCGGGGACGCACCTTCGAGGCGACCCGGCCGCTCGAGTACGTCATGTTCGACCACACCAAGATCGATGCCTGGGCTATCGTCGAGGACGATGAAGGTCAGCCTTTGTTCGTCGCCAGGGCGTGGCTCACGCTGGCCATCGACTGCTATTCCAGAATGATCGTCGGCGCCGTCATCGGCTATGAGCCGCCCAGCATTCATTCGGTGATCGCCTGTCTGAAGCAGGTCGTCCGCCCTAAAGGGTTTTTGGACGAGTATGCTGGATGGAAGGGTGCCGACGATGGGTGGGGGCGGCCCTTCACCATCATCGTCGACAACGGCAAGGAATTCGTTAGCCCGTCGTTCCAGGCGTCCTGCGAGGCTGCCGGTATCGACGTCATGTGGGCCCCGGTCGGCAGGCCGACCTACAAAGCCTATGTCGAGCGCATCTTCGGAACTCTGAATACCGTCCTTTGGCACAAGCTCCCTGGCGGGCTGCCGCTGACACCGCAGCAGCGGCGGGAGCTGGACATCGGAGCGGAGGCTGAGGCGGCCTTCACCAGGTCGCAGCTTGAACGTGCGATGTGGAACGCCATCGTCACTCTCTACCATGTCGAAACCCACAGCACGATCGGCATGGCGCCGGCACTTAAGTGGAGGCGTGGGATGGAACTTCGCCACCGTGCCACCGTCGACGACATCGCTATGCTCGACAAGGTCATCGGCAGGTCCAAGAACGGCTTGCTGACCGCCGAAGGCGTGACGGTGGACGGCCATCGCTTCCACGATCCGCAGATCACGTCGATGTTGATGAACCGCTTGGGCCCGTTGGCCAAGCTGAGCCGTCAGCGGCGCGGCGTAACATCGTCGAGGACGATCAGGGTGCGTGTAACGTGGGATCCGGGTGACGTAACCCAGGCTCACGTCTTTGACCCCACGACCGGCCTGTCAGTGACGCTGCCGAACTGGCATCGGCAATTCTCGCACGACCTCAGCTGGTATGCGGCAGCCAAAATCAAGGAATGGGCAACCGAGCGGTCCATGAAGTTCCACTCAGACGACGACAAGGCCAGAGCCCGCGTCGCCCATCGCGAGTACCTGCTCGATATCCTTCCTGGGATGAAATCGGTTGAGCGTCATCGGCGTGCCCGTGTCATCGAGCCGCTTAAGGAGCTGATGCCGGGCGACAGAGTCGAGATGGTGAAGGTGGACCGGTCGTCCCAATACGATCTTCCGCACGATACAGCTGCCAAGCGCGCCGACCATCCGATGGAAGTGAAACGTGGACGCCCGTTCGGTGGAAAAGCCGGTCAGGCCAAGGGGGCGAAAACCCGAGCCCAAAATCGCGCGAAGAAGGCAGAGGCCGTGCAGGTGAACCAGTCGGTCCCAGCTGTGCCCAGTCTTCCAAGAACACCGGGCAATCCCGCTCCCAAGGTGGATATCGCCGCCATCAGGGCCAAGGTCGCGGCTCGCATGAACGCTAGCGAAAACAGCGGAGACGCAAAATGAAGAACAAAAAGGTCGGTCGCGCCACAGTCATCGCGGCATTCGAGATGATGCGCATCAAGCACCCGCGTATTCCAGGCGTGCACGAAAAACTCGACGATGCTCGAGAAGCCGGGCGGCTGACACCACGCAGCCCGAAGCGCTATATTGAATTCTTCGCACCCAGCCATTCCGGCAAGTCCACTGCCATCCGCTCCTACATCGAAGACAAGGTCGTACCCGAAGTCATCGCGAAGAAGCTGTTTCCCGCAGATATGGATGTTCTGGAAATTGCCGAAAAGCAGAAGCTCGTTCTGCATGTAACGTTGTCGCCCAGGGCGTCGGTGCGGTCCATGGCAGCCGATATTCTCCGGGCGTTGGGCGACCCCCTTGCGGACAAGGGTGACGGTCCCGTTCTTCTCCGCCGAGTCTACGAGTATCTTGCCGGAACATACAAGGATCCCGCCACAGGCAAGGAGATCGGCCGACAGACCGAACTCGTCATCCTCGATGAGATCCAGCATCTTTCGGCAAGCAAGACCGTACGCCCTGACGGTAAAATGGAAAAGTCTCACAAGATCACCAGCACCGAGGTCACGGATACTCTCAAGACCATGATGATCAGGGGACTGGTCCCGATGGTCTTTGTCGGCGTCACCGAGGCCCGCGAACATCTGGCTATCGACATCCAGCTGACCAATCGCGAAATGGACAAGATCGATTTCTCGCCGTTGCGGTGGAGCGATGATGAGGATGTGGCCATCTTCATGGAGTACTGCGAAGAAGCGGCCGGTAAGCTGATCGAGCACAAGCTACTGACGGAAAAAACCGATCTCCTTGAAGACGACATTCCTGAAAAGCTCTGGGCGGCGTCCGGCGGATGCGTCGGCGTGGTTTCTCGCATTCTGGAACAGGCGGTGTTCCATGTCCTGGAACGCGACGGAACCAAGGTCGAATATGACGATCTGGCGTTGGCTGTCGACACACGCGCCATCCCGAACAACATGTGCACTTACAACCCTTTCCGGAAAGACGTGCTTCAGGTCGAAGTCTCGGCGGCGACATGACCATCTTTTGGCCTGTGACCCCGCTTCCCGATGAAAGCCTCTCCGGCCTGGTCGCCAGGGCCGCCGGCGCCAACTACTACCCGCATGCTCATGACATCCTGGTGCAGGCAGGCCTCGGCCATATCCGTCCGGAAACGCTCGCCGGAAAAAGCCTCGAAACTGCTTTGGAATTGGCAGAGGTGCTGGGAACTTCGGCAGAGGCCATTCGGCGTCTGTACCACCCTGCGGTGGACGAGCGGCTCATCGACTTCTTCGGTGTGCCACTCAGAGCCAAGCACCGAGAAACCCGAAAGCGACGGCTGTCGCCGCGCGCCATGCAGGATAAGGCGTACATCAAAGCGGTCTGGAGTGTGCGCCCCATCACCTTCGATCCCCAGACCAGGGAACAGCTGCTTTCGAACTGTCCGGTCTGCGGCGGCCAACTTGGGTACACGCAGACCTGGCGCGTGGAATGCTGCGAGCATTGCATCGGAAGTGATGCCGATGGACTGCCAGAACAGCTTGTCGATCTGCGTGACTTCCCTCAGCCCATTATCGAGGTGGTCGACGAAGAGGCTCTGGATTTTGTTGTCTGCCTGGTCGATCCGGCGCCGAAGTATGATCGCCTTCCAATTCTGCACAGCCACCTCTCTGGATTGAACCGAGGGGAGCTGTTCGAACTTGCCATCTCGGTGGCAAACGCCATTGTTGCGGAAGAGCAGGGCATTCCTACCAGTGCCTGGCACCAGAAGCGCCTGCCGGTGGGCGACGTCCATCCCGAGGCGCTGGCCAGGGCTGGTCGATGTCTGATGAATTGGCCTGCAGGCTTCTCTTCACTCTGTGCCGAGGCATCTGGCCGGGCAGCGAGCCGGCAAGGCCAGTGGGGTATCAACAAAGAGTTCGGCGCATTCGCACAGTTGGGCAAAGACCCGCACCTGCCGGCTGATCTTAGGGCAACTTTGGTCAACCTTCTGGACCAGGCATTGAGCGATGCCAGCCCGGAAGTCAGCAATCAGCGTAAGACCACGCGGCAGCTGCCTTTGGGGACTTATGTCGGCGTGAGGCAGCTGCTTCGATTGGCACCGGTGGCCGCGAGGATCACCACGCGGATGGGCGCCCACCCGAACATGATCAAGTATCGCCGGTCCGGTGATACGATGGCACCGGTCTCGTTCATCACACGGCAGGCGCTGCACGTGCTCGATCACTATCTCGACCTGGTCAGCGAGCCCAGCGTCAGCGTTCTGTTCGGCTTGCCGCCGGACGGGATTCGAGACCTCTGTGATATTGGTATCCTCGATGACCAGCCCGGCCCGGCGCGCGACACGGCCATCGACCTGGCCGGGGCTGACTCCCGCTACTACTCCAAGTTCAGCGCAGACCAGTTGGTCGACATGGTGGTGCAGGGTCTGGAGTTCCAGAAGCCAACGAAGGGCTACATTTCATTCTCGGACGCAATGCTGATGTTTCCGGCTGGCCGTCGACCGTGGCTGCCGGTTCTCATGGCGGTGTTCTTCAACAGGGTCGACGCTCAGCTTCACCGGAACGTCGCCGCCCAACCGAAGCCCAGGAACCTGTTCGGGTCCATCTCACTTCGAGGCATCGAACAGCAGCGCGACCGCATCCTGGAAGAGCATCGGGAAGCGAAGGACCACGACATCGGCAGAGTGTCCGCAGTGGCCGCCAACCTCATGTTAGGGATCTACAACCATCACGTCTTCATGGCCTGCGCGAATGATGGATTGCTTAATGTCGACGAGGACGGTGCAGCCGACTACCGCAGCGTGCTGGAATTCGCTGACAGGTTCATTTTCGGGAACGAGGTAGCAGCTCGAAGCCGTAACAGCCCGCAGGCAGTGGGTGCCTGGCTCAATGCCCATCAGATCCGCCCGGCGTATTCATTCCCTGTCAAAGGCGGCTTGATCTTCGACAGGGCGGCGGTTGAGCCTTGGCTGGAGTTAAAGGCGTAGCAGATGGCATCTACGCTGCACGCAACGCAGTCTCCTCTCGGTAGGAAAGTCGGTTGAATATGCAGCGTGTATCCAAAGACGAACCCCGAGAGAGTTCAAGGGTGAGCAGACTATCGCCCTGATATGCCGGACTTAATTCCAGACGAAGGTATTCGAACAGTTGCCTGTCATGAACAGCAACGAAAATTTGGCGCCCCTGGTCCTTAGCAAGGGTGCGGAGAAGAGCGGCAAACTGCGACACATGCACGTCGTCCATTGACTGAATGGGGTCATCCAGGATCAGCCATGGAAGCCTTGGCTTTACGGTCAGGTGAAGCGCAGTGAACAGCGTAAGAGCGGCGGTGTTCAAGTTCCCCGCACTGAGCATTGCCCCTGGAGTGCCTCCTGACGAGCCGGACCTATGGTGGGTTACAAGCTTGGGTCTCAGCCTCCGGGTAGAGTCTTGCGGAATGCTGAAAGCGGGTATGTATGGTTCATTGGGCGTTAGACGTACGAACAAATCCCTCCAAAGCTTGTTGAGCCGATCGTTGAACACCCGTCTGACGATGTCAGATCGAACCTTTTCAACGTGACCGCGAACAATTTGCCCTTGAGCTTTAACCGTTTGAGCGCGAGCTAGCGCGTTTTCAACGACCTGAAGGGCGGCGGAGACACTCCTGATCTCGGTTTCGACAGCTGTCTTTCTTGTTTTTTCGGCTATCGATCGGCGCAGGGCATCTTGTGCCATCCGACGTGCCTCAACGCGGGCGACCAAATCTGAAGTGTGCGTGCTCATGAGTTGAGCTAGTAGTTCAATCGAATGCTCATGATCTGCGGCCGAAATTACTAGGTTAAGCGACTTGGCGATTTCTGTAGCGTCAACCAACGACTGGGTGACAAAGGAATTCAGGCCAGAGAATGCCTCAAGTTCACGCTTTGATTTATGCTCCTCGCGGGCGAGCGAAGCTCCTTCGTCCACGACATCGACTGACCAGGCCAGTTCGCTAGACAAATTACCGAGTTCAGCGGCCAGCTTTGACCAGTGGTTGGCCTCATCGACTCCGTTCGCCCTAGCATTCACCTCTGCCGCTTCTTGTTCAAGTCGATCAATTCTGGTGCGCGCGTCCACCTGTGATCGGCTGAGGCCAATAAGCCTTTCGGCAGCACCGGAAAGGTTTCGAATGCGGTGGCCTACGTGCTCAGACAGGGATGCCTTTCCCGTCTCCGCAAAATTGCGTTCGCAAACTGGGCATACGTCGTCAGTAATGAACTGTGCGATTTCCGCGAGCGAGGCGGCCAAAACACTGGAATTCTTGGAGATGCGGCCCAGCTCGCCATCGAGAGTAGTGAGACTCGCCCGTGCTACAGATATTTCTTCGATGATGGCGTCGCGACGTACGGAATCAAGACCGGCTTGACGTGCGCGCTGCTGGGCCTGTGCATGTCGCGACTGCACTATGGAATATGCGTTTGTGAAATAAGTTGGCCAGTCCGAGGTCGGAGCGGTCAAATCTGGAACTAGCCGAGCCAGTACCTCTCGAATGCTGTTCATGCGAGCGGCATTTTCCGACTGCCATTTCGACAGGGAAGCGGCAGCCGTCTTATGCCGGTCCCGAAGCTCATTCTCGTCTTTAGAACTCACGTCTTCACGACGTTGGCTTAGGTCTCGCATTAGGGCGTCCAAGCGCCTTTGCCCGTCGTGAAAACGAGCCAGAAGTGCTTCGTCCTCAACAAAAATCAGTTGCTGAGCAACCCCATCGAGGCCGTTCTCGTCGACGGATTCCAGGTAGCCGATCTTGGACCGTGCGTTGTTCAATTCGGTCAACGCCGAGGCCAAGGCTACAACTGAGGCTTCCCGTGTTCCACGAAGATCGACGAGTTCACGGTCGATCCGGGTTTTCTCGGATTCGGTAAATCCAAAAGTCTCGGTGGTTTTTCTGAAGTTGCGAAGATCACCCACCGCACTAAGGCCGCCCTCCAGAGCGTCCAGCCTATCAAGTCCAAGCAGGTCGTTGACGAACCTGGAGAGCGGAGACTCACTGGATGAATCTGAATCCTGGTAAATCTGTAGGAGTTGGCCGAGCATCGCCTGCGGCAGATAGCACCGCTCGCTGAAAAAAGAGGCGTCGGTTGCGCTAAGGTGATGACCGCCCTGTTGCCCCGATGACGTTAGTATTGTCCCGAACGAATTGTTTTCCAGCAACCCCTGAGTGGTCAAGGACACTCGGCCTTCCTTCGGAGAGTCGGTGAGGCCGCTTCTGTGCAATAGCTGTTCTTCGTAGGAAGGATCTGCACGTTGAAGCGACATCACGCGACCTGTAAGGGCTAGCTCGATCGCAGAAAGCATGCTGGTCTTACCGGCACCGTTCTCACCGTGAAGAAGGACCATCTTCGCGTCGAGTGGGGCCACCACCTCGCCCTTTATGCTCCGGAAATTGGAGACAGTTAGGTGTTGAAGCATGGGGGCGTTCATGGCGTGCCTTCGGCTGCTAGAGCGCGTTCAACCGTTTTAGAAAGTACGCGTTTTACCTCGTCTTCTCCCAGCCTTGAGGCCTCTGCCAACTCAGTCATCACTCCAAGGTCCAGACCGTCTGGTAATGTCGTCAGAAGATCGCTCATGGGGTCGATTTCCAAGATGTCGTCAGCTTCGTCCTCAAAGTTTACCTTAAGTGGAAGCAATATTCGAATTTGATCTTCCAGTTCCCGAGCCGCAGCGTCGTTTGCCGGTAAACCCTCATCGTTGAGTGCTATATTTTGGACAGTCAGAACACGGCATGTGTTGGACAAAGCCTCAATGACGCCGGTAAGCGAAGCACCGGCGAGAATTGTGGTTATGACGTAGCGCGATCCCGTTATGTCCAGAGCTCTGCTCAATGCCTCGATACGCTGCCTGACTCTGCTGGGGTCAAGGTCACCATAGCTGCCGGTGGCGGTGTCAACGACTAAAACAAGATCAAGGGAGCGACCGCCACTGCCAACCATAGCGGCAGTGAAATCGAATTCAACCGAAGCGACTTTGAATGGTGTTTTGCGGATCGTGTATCCGCCATGAACCAATGCTCGAACCAGAACATCAACGAGAGCGCTACTCATAGTGTTACAGCCTCGATAAAACGCTGACGCAACGTGGCAAGGCTGCCGTTTATCGCGACAATATGGGCGATGCTCACGTGCGTAGGACCGGTGGTACCAGTTCTTCCAGGGGCCTTGGACGGGCTTCTTGCTGATGGCGATGCCGAATTTATCGAGGCCAGTTGATGCCAGGCATCGTCGGCATGGATAATTATTGAATTGTCGTTGGCGAACGCGCCACTTTCTTTGAGCTTCAAAGCCACGGCGGCGGATCGAACTAAAAAGATCGGTCGCTCGGGGGCGTCTGGCCAACTGCCAGTGGATCTTAGAACGCCACTCGTGAACCCATCATTTTCGGGCAAGTCTAGGTGCCACAGCCCGGCCTCTTCTCCATTTTCTAGAAAAGTCAAAGCCAGTCCCATTTCTCCAAACCCCGCCACTACCACGTTGGCATCATTCGCCAAGCTGCCTACAGGTACACCGCTGATTGGCTGATAAGTGTCAGCATTGATTGGCAGTACGCCGTCGCGAAATACGCTCACCAATCTAGACCAGGCAGAAACGCCCTTGGTGAACAGAACGGTCCTCTGTCCTTCCGCCAAAGCACCAACCTTGTTCCGAAGGCGATTCAGGGAGGCGTGCAATTGATCTACGTCTGCGATGGCTGGGCTGTCATTGAGCCGCAAGGACACAAGGACCGAAAGCTTATCGGTGATCACCTTAATGGCCATTGCCAGCAGGAATTGTTCGCCCCAGGCCTGAAAATGCGCACTGCTCTTTATGGCGGCGATGTTGTTGTTATATGCGTCCGAATAGACGGTTTTGAGCATTTGGAGGTGACCAGCGCCGAGCGCGTCCTCGCAAAATACATGGCCCTGCGCTTCAGGTGCACAGGGCCATGGCCATGGGTTGGCCTGCTTGGCCGAAACGAACACCGACTGCAGATTTATGTCCTGCATCGAGAGTCCTACCATCAGCGTTTTGAAATTGGTCGCGACAGAAACCATTTCATTGCGCATGGGCACAGCCAAAGGCGCTTCTCGCCATTCTATTATCTTGGTCTTGCTGCCGATCAGAAATTTTCGATAGTGGTCGGGCTCTTCAGTGGCGTGAACAACGCAGCCATGAAATTTCAATAGCCGTGCCTTGGCTGGTGCATCCCTCAGATTTCGAGGGTCGACGACCACTTGCAGGTTCCCGGCCTTGTCCCCAGCGAGTTTGTTCACGGCCGCTTCTATGAAACCATCCCAGTTTGCAGAGACGATCTCTTGGACAGCGCCCTCTAGAATCAGCAATGCGATGCTGAGATGGGAAGATGCAGGGGGTTTCGGATCCGCAAAGGCGTCGCGGATGTCCATAACATCCCAAAGCAGGAAGTCGTCCTCTTCCCCCTCAATCCGGATGTCGAGAAGGTCCGAGTATTTGCCCCACAGTTCATTGCGGATCGTCTTGAACTCGGGCCAACTATTAAATTCAAGCCCCATACGATCCTGCACGGACGCTAGGGTGTAGCCTGCGATAGTAAGCGCCTCCACAAGCGCCGGCATGAACTTGTCGGCTTCGCCTGGGGTGGTCGCTTTGACCCTCAAATATTCGACGGTCTTCTCAATAAGGTCGCCCAGGCTGGGAGCTTCCCTGGAAATTCCAGACCCGACCCACAAAGCAAACTCGCCGTTCTCAAAGGCACGGGCGGCAGCCGCGAAATCAGTGTCGAGTTTTCCAAGGGTTTCAAGCACAGTGATTTCGGTGGCGGTCGGCATCCTACAACTCCAAACGAGATGCGACGCGATCGGGATATTCCCACGCACCGAAACGCTTATTAAAACTGTGATGTGAAATTCATTGAAACGCAAGATCGCCTTAGATGAGGATGGGCTTATTCTAGTTGACCACGATGCAAGCCGCGGCGGAGTGCGCGCCGGACATCACCGCGGTGGCCCCGTAATTCCGAGTTGTCTGGTCTCACCGCTTTTTCTCAGGTGAAGACGTCAATAGGAAGCATACGTTACAAAATACAGGGACTGGTATTTGACCATATTTATTGGGGCTTATTGCTAAAGCCTAAAGTCATCCCATATTTATAGAGTCTTTGAAGTTTTGGGGCTTGGGATCCTGAATGCACGACCTCTTTGCAAGGGACGCCACATTCAATTTACCCGAGATGGTGTCCGGAAGCGGACACGTCGCAGGCAATCTAATAAAGCGTCTGTCAGCAGCGGCTCGAACGGTGCCAGTCAAATGGTCGGAGTTGCCTAATGATGCCGGCTACAAATGCACTATTAAGGGCGGCCTGTCGTATGCCGTGGTGTCGAGAGATACCACATCTCTTCAGCATACCGATGCCGTCCTAAAGGTTGAGGACGCGTCGACCATAGAGTCGGCACAGAATTGTAAAGGGCGTTGGATACTTCCAAAGCCTCGCCGCTTCGCAGCTATGGAGCCATCGGAGATTGCTGTTACAGATGCCACTCTGGCATCCTGGGAAGATGCTTTTCAGCTTCGCTCTGAACGCTATGAGGGCGGCGAGTTGCTACGGTCCGGACTGCGTGCGCCTCAGGTTGGGGCCATACAAGCCGTATTGTCTCACTGGAGCGTCTCGACGCGCCCAGGCACGGTCGTCTTGCCGACTGGCACAGGCAAGACCGAAACGATGCTGGCGCTGCTAATCATGGCCCAGATTCCCCGCCTTTTCGTTGTGGTGCCGAGCGATGCACTTCGGACCCAAATCGCGGGGAAGTTTCTGAGTTTGGGAGTCCTGAAGCAGTCAGGTTGCCTGCGCGATGACGCACTTGAACCTACAGTGGCCGTTCTCAAGCATGCGCCTAAGACCAAAGAGGATTTGGAAAAGCTCCTTTTCAGTTCGCACGTGGTGGTCGCGACCATGGATGTTGTGAACGCCCTGGCCGCAGACTTGAAGCAGGCGATTGCCGATTGGGCCAGTCACCTGTTCGTCGACGAAGCCCACCATATCGCGGCCAAGAAGTGGCGGTCGTTTAAGCAGCACTTCGGTCAGCGGATTGTTTTGCAGTTCACGGCTACACCATATCGCCGCGACGAAAAACGTGTCGATGGCAAGCATCTCTATTCCTATCCGCTCAGGAAGGCCCAGCAGGAGGGATACTTCAGGCCTATAACTTTTGTGCCTGTCATGGGTTTCAGCCAAGGTAGCATCGATGATCAGATCATCGAAAAAGTAGCTGCGCAGCTCGACAACGACTGGGCGGCGGGACATCCGCACCTGGCCATGGCCAGAGTGCGATGGATACACGATGCCGAGGCGCTGCACCTGAAATACCAGGCCAAGTTGGGCCGCTACAACCCGCAGATCATCCACAGCAAGATGAAGCCATCCGAGCGCGAAAAGGCCATCCAGCGCATGCGCTCGGGAGAGGCCAAGATCATCGTGTGCTGCGACATGCTTGGTGAAGGATTTGACCTGCCGGAACTCAAGGTCGCCGCGCTGCACGACAAGCACAAGAGCGAAGCGATTACGCTGCAGTTCATCGGCAGGTTCACCAGAACACGTCAGGATCTGGGTGAGGCAACCGTTATCGCCAACGTTGCAATGGATGATGTCCAAGACCGATTGAAGGCACTTTATGCCCAAGACGCGGACTGGAACCATCTCCTGAACGTCGTGGGAGCGCCAAAATCATACGAAGCGCGCCGGCGAGAAGAAATCATCGATCGTCTGGCGTCTCCTCCTGAGTGGTTCCAGGTCGAAAATCTCCAGCCGAGAATGAGCACCATCGTATACCAGACCGACTGCGAGGAGTGGTCGCCAGACGATATAGAAGGTGCCCTCGGCAATAGCACCAGCATTGTGGATGGGCCCAGTGTCGCTGCTGAGGAGAGGTTGCTCTTTGTCGTGACACGCGACGAGGCAGCGCTGGCTTGGACAGACATGAAATATCCACGGGACGTGGAATACAATCTCATAATGGCATTCTGGGATGAGGAGCGTGACCTTCTTTTTATAAACACGTCCCGCAAGAAGGACCTCCACGAGGCTTTGGCCAAGAAGCTGGCGGGGCCCACGGCAAAGCGGATCGAAGGCGAGACTTCTTTTAAGGTGCTGCACGGCTTCGAGCGCTTGCTCCTGTCGAACCTTGGGCTCAGCGAGACCCAGCGGAAGCCAGTGCGGTACTCGATGTTCATGGGAAGCGACATCGCCGAACAACTTAACGCCTACGCAGGGACAAGGACCAAGAAGCTCAATAACCTTTTCGGTCAGGGCTACATCGATAAGGTCGACGTGGATGAGGAAGGCGAGCCGCTCGGGACCTCGCGCGTCCGCGGAAACATAGGGTGCTCGATCAAGGGCAAGATATGGGCACACGGTACCTCCAATGGCCCTGGCCGTTGGATGGATTGGTGCCGGCTGCTTGGAGAGAAGCTCAAGGACCCCGCAATCACCACCGAGGGGATACTTCGGAGTTTGGTCAAGGCAGTCGTCCAGAAGGTGATGCCTATTGGGAAGGTGCCTCTGGCGATTGACTGGCCGGAGGAATTCCTAATTGCCAGCGAAGACAAGGTGACGATCCGTATTGGTGATCTCGAAATTCCGTTCTTCGAATGCGAGATCGGCCTTGATGCGCACACCACCGAAGGTGGGATAATTTTCCATGTCGGCAGCGAGGACGCCTCGGCGAGATTCGTCCTCAACATTGAGAATGAGCGAGCGACCTTCGCCCAGACTTCGGGTGAGATCGTTATGTTCGTCAAAGGGAAAACAGAAAAGCAGCTGACCGAGACATTCAATGAGGACCCGCCGCACATCTATATGGCAGACGGCGATGTTTTGGTCGGGTCATCGCTTCTGGTCGTGCCGAAGCGAGAAGATCAGTTCCCGTTCGATATTGATCTCATCCGGGTTGGCGGTTGGGAGGGGGTCGACCTCAGCGTTGAATCCCAAGGCCTCGAACGAAATCCGGTTTCCATTCAACGACGGGTTATCGAATCGATCGCCGAGGATCCGATTGGCTGGGACGTGATTTTCGATGATGATGAAGCTGGTGAGATCGCTGACGTGGTGGCACTGAAGCTCACCCATGAGAACAAGCTGATCATCCACCTCTTCCACTGCAAGTATGTGCCAGGCGGCAAGGTCAGGGCACAGATCCATGATCTCTACGAGGTATGCGGCCAAGCCCAGAAGTCGGTTCGGTGGGCGGAGCAGCTGGGCGAACTCCTCAAGCATATGCAACGAAGGGAAGGCAAGAGGCGAGACGCGGGAAAGACGTCTCGGTTCCAGAGAGGAGACCCAAGCACACTGATCGGGTGGATCAACAGGTGGCAGCAGATCCGGCCGGAGTATCGAGTTACTTTGGTGCAGCCGGGGTATTCGAAGGCCGGGGTCCAGCCGTCGCATCTAGAGCTTTTGGCTGCCACCCAGAGCTATCTCATGGACACCTACAGGATCGGCTTGGATGCTTGGTTCAATGACTGATCCGCTGGCTAACGGATCGACCCAGATTCTTTTGGAAATCCACCATATCGACCCGCACTTGCTTGGAAAATCGACCCATGGCTTTTTGGCACATTGAGTAATTTCAGAGGTTTAAGCGACCCATCAAGTTTTGGTCCCGACAAGGACTTAGCTGTTTTCGGGTCGCCGCTGCGGTCTGTGGTTTGCAGTCGGTTTGCAAAATCTGTGCTGGTTGCGTTCTCGAACTTCTCGATCGCAGCACTCGCAAGAGTGCCCGTCCTGGCCAGGTATTTCTCTAGGATACCATGCACGGACTTAAGGGCATGACCGGTGATCGAAGCGATCTCGGGCACGGTGCAGCCTGCCTCAGCGAGCATGGTGACAGCCGTGCCTCTAAGGTCATGGAAGTGCAAGTCATCGATCCCGGCCGCCTTGCTTGCTGCCTCCCACTGCGCCTTGAAATAGCGTGCCGACCATGGCTTCCCGGTCTTCGTCGCCAGAACCACTGCAGACGTCCGAGCCATTGCGTCCAGCATACGCTTCAGCGTGACCGTGCAGGTGACGGTGACGCGCTGGGACCCCTTATTTTGGCGCAGGCTGATAGCCTTGCCATCATAGTTGGTCCAGACGAGCTTACGTAGGTCGCCTTGGCGCTGACCGGTATGAAGAGCCAGGATCAGGGCGCGTTGCATTTCAACAGGCGCAACCTTCATGAAGGCCTCGATGTGCTCCGGTAGCCAGAGCTTGTCCGAACGATCGCTCCTGTGAAGCCGCTTGAACCCGGTAATATGGTTACTGAACACGCGGCCGTTGTCCACGCCCCAGGTGAGCATGGCCGACACCACGCTCAGCCGGTTGTCGGCCTCGCGCTCCCCCGAACTGCTCGCGACCGCCGAGCGCCACTGGAGGAAATCACCGCGTACGCGAGGGTCTTCCAAAGCAGCCAACGGCATGTCGGCGAACGCGGCCTCGACCCGGCTGAGCATGCGCCGGTATTCCTTCTGTGTGCTCTCAGCGCGCTTCTTGAATTCGGGCGAGAGGGTGTAATCGCGGATTAGCCCTACGAGAGTGCCCTTGCGCTTCTGCATCTGTGACTGCTCGGCGTCCGCGTAGTCGCGCACGAACTCGGGCGACCCTGGTGGGCCATTGAGTCGCCGGCCGGTAGCTCGATGATAGTAGTAGAGGGCCACCGTCCCGCCTGCGAGCGTCTTCCGGACGGTGTTGATGCCTTTTAGGTTAGCCCTGACCACGAGCGGCGCTCCAAGTATCGTACGCATTGGTTGCCGGCTGCAGCGCTAACTTCGACGGAAGGGCGCTCGTCCGATCCAAGTAGTAGTCTAGGGCAGTCTTGTCCCAACGACGGATGCGGCCGTAGGGCAGCGCGGAGGGTAGCGTACCCGCTGCGACGAGCTTGTCGAAGTGGCCGGAGCTGACGCCCATATAGCTGGCGGCCTCCGAGAGGTTGAACACGCGGCGCTGATCGAGCGGCAGGGCGTGGATGAGGCCGGCGATCAAGTTCATGGGGGAAGCCTTTCTTAGCTACTCTCATTGTAGCAAGTGGCCGACAAAGTGATTAGAAAATTTTTCTAATTTCCTGAAGTGCGTCTTCGCGAGTTTGCATTCAGCGGATTTCGATCTGCGTCATCACCGCGGCGATCGGCTGATGGACCCAGTATTCGAACCGCCTCCGGCCGGTGACCCGCTCGATCGCACGGGCGTATAGCGACACCTGTCCGGCGAACGCGCGGAGTCTCGCTTCATCGATCGCCACCGAACCCGGGAAGCTCTTGTGGTCAATGATCGCGTAGCCGTCACCGAGATCGATCAGCAGGTCTAGACGACCCGACATCACCTGCGGCCCGTCCTCGGCGTGAACCGGCCATTCGCGGAGCACGGGTGCGCCGGCGAAACGCGTTCCCACGAATGCGTGCAAACGGTCGGCGATGGTGACGAGATCTGACGGCGCTACCTCCGGCACGCCCCAGCGCATGAGCGTCGCGCCCGCACGCGCCGTGCGAATTGCAATGTCGGCGGCCGGATCGTCGGCGGCGAGGAAGCGGTGGATAGCCTCGCCGAGTAGTTGCAAGTCGGGGGCGCCGACAAGCGGAATGCGAGTGCCGAGACTGTCGGTGGCCGCGATGGCCACGAGGAGGTTTACCTGCGCGTCTATGACACCGTCTCGGACGCGCGACCCTCGATTTGCAAATACCTGGCCTTCTACAATGGTCGGCGCCCGCACTCGAGCCTCGACCGCATGACCCCGGACGAAGCCTACTTCAATGCGCTGATGCCAATCCTGGCAGCGGCATAACCAAGGCCACAATCCACTTAGCGAACCCCCGCAGGCTGTTCAGACAAACCGAACCACCTCTCTGACGCGCAATCATGCCTCGATATCCGGCACCCATGGGAGCCTTGCAGAGCCGCAGCACTCTATGAGCTACGGCAAGGGCCTTGGAGGACCGCGCAGAACGTCCCATCGGATGCAGGAGCGTCTCAACAGCTTCCCGCGCGCTACCGGAGCGATCCCGTGCAACGTCTGTCTATAACAAAAGCATGTTCAACTGATCGAGACACGACATGCCTGTACGCAAGCCACACGTCGATAGCCGCCTCATCCCCTTCCTCGAAAAGAGGATCCTTGAACTCCGCCCTACTAAAAGCCAGCTCGAAATCGCCTCGGAGGCTGGGTTCACCAGCACCAACATGATGAGCCTCATCAAGTCGGGCAGCACTCGCCTGCCGCTCGATCGGGTGCCGGCATTGGCCAAGGCCCTTAATGTCGATCCCGCGCGCCTCCTTCAGTTGGCGCTCGAGCAGTGGGCCGGCTCTGCTGCTGCTCGCGCCTTCGATGCCATCTTCGAAACCATCGTAACGAGGAACGAGGTCGGCTGGCTGGAGGAAATCCGGGATGCGTCAGGCGGCAGCGACCCCGTCATCGCAACGCGTGCCCGTTCCGCAATCCGCGCCATCTTCGGTAAGTAGCCATGACCTTCATCGAAGCTACGAACCGCAGCCATCCGGGAGACCGGCTGGTTCGGATGATCTGGCAGATGGCCCTGACGTCGGGTGGCAAGCTGCCCACCCCGACGGTAGCGCGAGTGAACGCCATCAAGAGATTGTCGGCCGGGTGGCAGGCTGAGGACGTGGCTGAGGTCGCAGCACTCCATGATGCATAGATGGCCCACAGCGATCACCATCGGCAGTTCGGGCTCGTGGAGTTGGAAACCAACATGGATGGAGGAACAATCAACGCTTGGGGCCTTACACCACATCCTCGCGAGAAGCACCGAGCGGCTGGCGCTGCTGTTCTGGGTTGATGAAGATGGTGGCTGCGCCCGGGTGCTTTCCCTTACGCCTTGCCGGCCTCAATCGCCTCTTCTCCGTAGATCCGCGATAGGTCCTTACAACGCGCCGATATCGCGTCGACCAGGCGGTCAATAACCTCATGAGCGATGCCCTCGGACTTAACCGCTGCAGCGCAGTCCGATGCCGTGTCTGGCATGACGGCAACCTGGTGACGGGCTGTGCGGATCGTAAACTCGCCAGCCACCTTCGCCGCAGAGGCACAGCGTTCCCAATACCTGGGCATGATGCTGTTGAGTTCGTAGGTCTTGTCGACTTTCATCGCCAATTTCAAGTCACGCATCTCTGCTTGGACCTCGCCTTCGCCGAGGTGTGGCAAGATGCTCGAGATGTCATAGAGCGGTGCCAGCCTCGCCTCGCCCTTCGTGCCCAACAACATCGAATAGTTCTTTGCGTGCGCATCTGTGCCGCCAATCACCCAGTTGAAGATGTTTGCTTCCATAAAGGTCTGGCGATCTCGAATAGGGTCGATCGACGCCGACAGTACCTTGTTCGATATGGTCACGATGCCCGGGCCACCTTGGTTCTCATACTTGAGCGTGGGCATGACCGATAGCGCCTGGCACATGTCCTCTTGGTGGATGCGGATAGTCCTACTGTCGGTGGTTCGGCGGTCGTAGCGCTCGACGACGATCGCCTTCTCGCCGGCGAACTCAAGCACCTGGCTATGCGCTGCTTCCATACCCATCATGCGAGCGAGCTGCAGGCAGAAGTGCTCATTTTCAGTATGTCCGTTCAGGTGCGGCATGGGCGGCTTGAAGATGTGAGTAGTGGGTGTGTCACCCATTGGGATACCCCAGCGGCCGGTGAGCTTGTCGAAATGGAAGGCGGTCTTCGCCTGAGCACCTGCGAGGCTGAACTGTCCTGGGTCGCCAATCCGTCGCGTGGCAGCGCCGTTTTGGCGCAGTTCCTTCAAGCGCTCGCCGATCTGCTCATCGGTCAGGAGTTCGACACCCTCATCGCGGGAGATTTCGTCGCCGTGCGGAAGGAATTGCACGGCTCCAGCGCAGTCGCGTCCCACATTCTTGAGCAGCGCGAAAGGATTTCTGGCAGAGACTTGGAATCTCTGTGCCCATCTTGAGAGAGTCTGTTCATTGTCTGGCAGCAAACCCCACAAGAACGACTCGATTGCCTTTCCGTCGTAGGTATTGGCGATCGTTGGCATCGAGAGCGATAGGGGAATCGCTATTCGACCGTTCATCCATGCGTCGTCGTACGAGAATGAGAGCTTACCGCTCTGGAGTTGATGCAGCTCCCCGACTCGACGTCCGGAAATGTAGACATCAAGTATGTCGATGGGCTTCGATACCATAATCGCACCGTCAGAGTTTGTAGGGGGGAGTATCCTCGTCTTCTTCTGCCTCAGTGCCGCTAGGATGATCTACAGCGCTACTCGATGAGGCAGAAGGAAGTTTGTAGTTCATTTCCACGCCAAGCGTGGTGAGCGCCAGCAATACGCTGCCGATCTCTGCTGTAGGCTTGCCGTTCTCGACCCAAGATACCCAAGTCTGGGTGGTGTTCAGGAGCTTGGCCAGGGCGGCTTGGGATAGCGCGCGTCGATTGCGTGCTTCTCTAATCAAGATGCCGATGTCACGGGTGGTTCGGATTCGCATGTCATACTCCTCGACAAAACATTATATAGGTTCATATATTGCCTCAGTCAATATACGCTCGTATATAAATAGTGTTCATATATGTTCCTATATAGAGCTCTCTGATATACCATCATATATGCGGGCACTCGATCTATGACTGGATCCCCATGCCCAAGGTTCCAATCAATGACGCGTTTCACCAAGGACGCAGTCGAGCGCCATATCATACCCTTGCTGCGGAGATGGCCGACTAGCACGGGCCGATGTGTCGCCCATTTCTTGAGCGCCCGGCCTCGCGGCGCAGAGCTTCGCTTCGCTTGTGGCAGACGCGCCGTATTGCCAGCCAGGCGGCACCTGCCTGCTTCCATGAACTCCTTGAACCAGGTGCAATGCAGGCTCTTCTTCCTTGCGGCGCAACTCGGCGGTGCTGTTACGCCACGCAGGCCGTCCAGCACGATCCGGATCTCTCTTCAGCTGAAAAGTGCCGTCGGGTTACCCAGCGCGAGGTAGATTGATCTACCCATTTGGGTTCTTTAGTGGCCCTTCCCGCTATAACAAACGGCGATCCGAGCCATCCGCCGTTCCAACAAAATCGGTCAGGCTGGCATGCCTCAATTCTCCGTAGAACGCCTTGTTTTTTCGGAGTTGGTGGTACCCAGCAGAACCCATTGTCCAGTGTTCGGGAGTGTTGGGGAATGGGGTTGACCAGCTAGCAGGTGGGTTGAGCATCGGGAGAGAAAAGTTAGAAAGCCAATCGTCAATGAATGACATCGAAGCCTTGATTAGTACTACGCCCCATCCAGTCCCCACCGTGGCTACGCGCAGTAGACGCCAGGCGCGTGTAGCCAGCACGCTGGCGTGGCGCGACGCGACCCAGTTCGATCGTCTGGGTTTAGCTTACGAACTCATTCATGCGAGAGGCGGGGAGGTGATCACGCTTCGACTACACCTGGATGCCCTGATCCAGGTGACAGGGTCTGCCGATCCGGTGCGAACGATGAGCAGGCGCCTAAGCCGTGCATTTGCGCGAGCGGGGCTTCGGCTGCCGCATTACGCCTTCGCGCTTGAGGTTACCTCTGATAATCGCAATGAGCTGCATCTCCACGGTGCGGTCGATCTGGATGGTCTTTCGCCGGACGCCGTGAAGAACATTTTTCGCGACGCGGCAGGTCGCATAGAGGGTCGCGCAGGATCCCGGCAGGTTCAGCTCAAGAACTTTGACGTTTCCCGGGGTGGGCCCATTGGCTGGGCTGACTATACCAAGCGCGGAGCTGCACGGACTGCCCGAGAGATAGACCAGGACCGTGTGACCTATATCCATGACGATCTGCGCCGGTTGACGCGGATGGAATGGGAAGCCCGTCGCGCTCAGCGTCAGGGAACGCTAGACCGTTTCATTGATGGCTAGCCATACGTCCACCGCTGCCCGGGTGTCCGCAGATGTCACCCTTCTATCCCGGCCTATCGCGAACGGTAGGGAGGGGTCTAGGCGGCTGGTTCCCAGTTCATCCGCTAGTTGCCCATAAGAAAGGCTCCGGCGGTCCATGACCTCGGGGATGCGGCGCTTGGCCCAGTCCAGCAATCGTCCGTCGCTCGACCATGCGGCTGTGCTTGTAGTGGCGGGTGGCGCTGGGGGGAGCGAGATACCGGCCCAGGAGAGAAACTCGGACTGCTCCAATGGCGTCGCGCGAGACCAGGCATTCTTGAGCTCGTGGAGCCTCGTGCGATGCCCGCCAAGCCCAGCTCGCCGTCGTGCTTGCGCAACGTTCATCCGGCCGCCCTGAACCTCACGATAAAGAGCTGGCCAGTCCTTCTTAAGCCGCTGAAGGTAATATGCGTTATCTCTCTTGCCGGGCATTTGTGGCCACCTACGCCGCAATATTCGGCTTTCTGCACTCAGCTAAGGAGTCCGCTATAAAGTAAGCGTTAACCACCAAGGAATGCTCGATGCACGATCTCAACGAAATTCGCCGCCGTCTTATTCGCCTCACCGCCCTGTTGCCTCCGTGTCACTCGGCTGGTGAGGGACAGCGCGACTTGACTGACACCATCGTCAACTATCAGGGTCCTCTTTCCGTTGAAAAGGCGCGGGCCGAGTTCTGTAGGTCTCGTGGAGTCACCACTTACACGCTGTCCGAAATGCCGCGGTGGGAAAGCATCACCTTCCCCAAGCGTGCTGCAAAGGAGGCCGGATTGTTTGGGGTCTTTATCCGTTCGTCGGACCTTTTACGCTGGAGCGCCGAGGGTGGTGGACGCAATGCGTCCTACTACGTTGCTCTTGCGGACGCGCTCGATGCAGCACCGACCGCCCGCCCGGTAGTTGAGGACCCTTCTCGCCGGCATCTGCAGTTGCTTGAGGCTTGCCTTGAACTTATGGACATCTGCGAAGATGATAAGCACTATATCCCCGTAAACGGCCAGCTTGAGCTCATTCGCGTCACCGCCGACGCACTTCGTAAGGTCGAGCAGGGTCACGAGGAAATCTACCTCGGTGTCGACTACCCCAGCGACATGCTCCCCCAGCCGAACGAACCCGGTATCACTTCGAGTGCATTAGTGGGACTGGCCGGCAGCGCCCTCAACTGCGCAATGGAACGGGCCCAGTATATCTCTGCTTCTGAGAAAGTGCAGATCGAGATGGCGTTGAGCTACTACCCGGACGCTGAGGTTGAAGTCGAGGTGAACGTCCCCGGTGGGGGCGGATATACCTTCTGCGACCTGCAGTTGCTGGATGGTCCTGTTCCCCATCATATCATGTTGCCCGCCGACGGGGCTGTTCATTTGGACCACTATGGCGACCGGTCCAGGTTCTCGCCCGCCGTGGGAGAGTTCGAGTTCACTGTGCACCGTCGTGCGGCAGATATTGATGTCGAGGAGGAATACCCCGGCTTGTGCTTCCTAGTATCCGACCGGCTCACCTACACTGCAGACTACAATCCAGCTTAGTCAGCGGCGGCACTGCCGCCGGCTCTCTCGCTGCATGCAAGCAACCACACCGCCTTTGCGGCGCGAGATCGCGCCCACGCCCCTGCCTACCGGCCAAATGCTACAAGGGGGGGTAGGACGCTCATTGCCGAGTCAGGGGAGCTCTCCGGCAGCTATCCTGACTCGGGAGCTGCCGGGGAGCGCCCAAAGCCCTGCACAGGCGAGAGGGCTCCTCTGACTCAAAGCCCCCGTGAGCATCGACAGTTCCTACCAGCGGCACTCGCCGCTTCATGAGCACTATCCACCCAAATATGCAGGTCCGTCCTGCAGTCCGCTATAACTGAACCACTAAACATCGAGAGGTAATTGCCCGAGACCACCTACGACCGCTGAACAAGAATGCATGTGTCTTTTTCCCTATCCTCACCCTCATCCCCAGAGAAATCAATGACTATCCAGACCCAGGCGCCTACCAACAATTCTTTCATGGATCAGCAGGTCCGCAGCATCACCACGCTCCTCACCGAGGCGATAGAGAGCAGGGCGCAGTTTACTGTGTGAATAGCCCCGCGTTCTGTAGACACCTTCGGGGTTAGGTTTGGTGTCGTCGCTCGAACTCGACAGGTGAGAGCATACCATTGCGGGCGTGCTTGCGGGTCGGGTTGTAGAACATCTCGATGTAA